>JARLHB010000152.1 GCA_031292465.1 Ignavibacteriaceae bacterium | reverse complement strand
TTTTTGCCTGCTATAAATTAATCCTTTTTATATCATTTTGCGTAACGTGAGTTAATAAATCTAATAACCTGGCATTGAAATATGAAAGATCTTCAAAGGTGCGGATGGGCTACTAATGATCCCTTATATATTGAATACCATGATAATGAATGGGGTGTACCCGTCCATGACGACAAAATACTTTTTGAATTCTTATTACTTGAGGGTTTTCAGGCGGGATTAAGCTGGATAACAATACTAAAAAAACGTAAATATTTTCGGAAGGCCTTTGATAACTTTAACGCTAAAAAGATTGCTGTTTATGATAAAAATAAAATTGAAGAGCTTATGAACAACAGCATGATTGTAAGAAACAGGTTAAAGATTAACTCTGCCGTACTTAATGCAAAAGCATTTATGGCTGTACAGGAAGAATTTGGCAGCTTTGATAAATATATATGGCAGTTTACGGGCGGTAAAACATTGCAAAATTCCCGGCAGAATCTGGCACTAATACCGGTTACTACCAGGGAATCCGATATAATGAGTAAAGAATTGAAGAAACGCGGTTTCAAATTTGTCGGTTCAACAATATGTTACTCGTTTATGCAGGCTGTCGGTATTGTAAATGATCATGTAGAGGGGTGTTTCAGGCATAAAGATTTACGGTGATTTATTATTTCCTATAATTTCATTAAACCGCTTGCCGAAAACTTTTTTTAATTTTAAATTAAACCATCAAATTGAAAGAAGAAAATATGATAAGTAAAGAACTTCTTGAAATACTATGCTGCCCCGAAACTAAAGCTGATTTAGTGCTTGAGGGGAATGCATTAGTCTCTGTGGATAAAAATACGAGAAGAAGGTACAAGATAGAGAATGATATTCCTATAATGCTGATTGAAGAGTCTGAGCAGCTTGGCCTTGAGGAATGGAAAGCAATTATGCTGAAGCACGGGAAGAATATAGACTAAGTAGATTTATGGACCCAATTAACATAATTGCCGGTTTAAACGTAATTGCAGCATTTTTTGCAAATTCCAGCGGAGCTAAAAAGGGATTAAGGTCTTCCGTAATTGGAACAAAAGAGAAGCCTAAGACATATCTGCAGTCTGTCCCTTTAACACTTTCAGCTATAACTTTAATCGCATTAATAGTGGCGTTATTCCAAATTGGGACTATTGAGTATAAGAATTCTTTTCAGTTATTAAGATTTATCGGCCTGACAGTTTACATCGTTTTTTCATGGGTTCAGATATGGGCGTATAAAACAATGGGTGATAATTATGCGCAGGAAATATTAATATTTAAAAATCACAGACTGATTGAAACAGGCCCTTTTAAAGTTATCCGCCACCCGCAATATATTTCACAAATTTTATTAGACCTGGGCGCCGGCATAGCAACCTTAAGTTATGTGCTTATTCCTTTAGCTATAATAGAAATACCGCTGCTGATATTAAGGGCCTTACTTGAAGAGAAACTTCTTGCAAAGAATTTTAAGGATACTTTCGATTCATATAAGAAAAAGACAGGTTTTATGATCCCGTTTCTGGGATAATAATTATCTTGAGTTTGTAAATGAAAAAAACATTTCTGGTTATCTTACTTTGTTTATTTATTGTAATATTAAAAGCACAGACTGTTACACAGCTTCAGGTTATTTACGGGAAAAAAACTTACAGTATCCCCGTATACAGCCGGGAAGGAACTATATATTTTGATGTTAAAACGCTGGCTGATGATTTATCGGTTAACAGCTCTTATGATGTAAAAACAGAGAAGTTAAAACTTAGCTTTACTGATTATGTCCTTTATATTACTGCAAAAGATCCATTCTTAGTACTTCAGAAAAAAGACGGTGGGGAACAGAACGTTATTCAACTTCCGACTTCGACATATTTAATAAAAGGGCAAATATATATTCCTTTAAAGTATTCGTTTGAGACTTTGGTAAAGGCTTCAGGGCTTGATATGTCTTTTCAGCCGCCGGATAAGCTGGTGATAAAAAAAAGTAAGCCTGCGAGTGAAGCCGTCCCGGCTGTCAAACCGGAACCGCCAAAGGCTTCTACATTTGATATTACAGGAATAAGCCTGGATGAAAAATCCAATGGCGTACTTGCAAGAGTAAATTCAAAAAAAAGAATTTATTCTTATAACAGTTCATTTAAAGATGGTGTTTTAACGGTTGTTTTCAGGAATGCTCATGCAGATACTTCGAAAATAAACAGCAATGATGTTACAGGGGGATTAATAAAGTGGATAAAAGCAAAAAATGTAAAATCAGACACGGAAGTAAGAATAGGAGTCGGTAAAGAATATACAAACAGTGAAGTACTTAATATTGATAAAAGCAACGACCTTTTGATAGCTCTTTACAACAAGGTTTTCGAAAGTCATACGGCTAAGAAAAAAGGTAAAGAGAAGTGGGATTTTAATGTTATTGTTATTGATGCAGGCCACGGAGGGAAAGATTCCGGCACTCTTGGCGTCGACGGAGTTAAGGAAAAGGATGTAAATCTGGCAGTTGCTCTTAAACTTGGCAGTTATATTCAGGAAGAGATGAAAGATGTAAAAGTAGTTTACACAAGAAAGACTGATAAGTTTATAGAGTTATACAGGCGCGGGCAGATAGCAAATGAAGCAGGGGGCAAACTTTTTATTTCCATCCATTGTAATGCAACACCTGAAAAGCCGAGCAATGCAAATGGCCTGGAAGTGTATCTCTTAAGGCCTGGCAGAACAAAGGAGGCAATCTCAATTGCTTCGCGTGAAAATAGTGTTATTAAATATGAAGACAACCCTGCCAGGTATCAAAAATTAACCGATGAAAATTTTATTCTGGTTAGTATGGCTCAATCGTCTTATATGCGTTATTCAGAAAAATTTGCGGATTTTGTTAATAAAGAAGTTGAAAAAGACAGATCTATTGAACCAAGGGGAGTGAAACAGGCAGGGTTTTATGTACTTGTCGGTGCATCAATGCCGAGTGTATTGATTGAAACAGGTTTCCTGTCAAACAGAAAAGATGAAAACTATTTAAGTTCCTCTAAAGGGCAGTCGCAAATTGCCGAATCGATCTTTGGAGCAATAAAAAAATTCAGGGATCTCTACGAACAAAATATAGAAACAAATTAAAGTCTGCTAATTTGGCATTCGTATAGCAATAATGTCGCATCCAAAACTACAAATTACCATATATCAAATATATTTGCCGTAAATCAAGTTTTAACCCGTCCATATTGACTTTTCTGCTTTAATGTAATAAGTTTGGAAACGAAATAAACACTTTCGGTTTCCATGGGCTGGAAAAGTGGCAAAAACAGTTAAAAACTGTTTTTTTTTAACGGATTTAGGAAACCGGAAAAACGAAATATGTTTCCAAAGTTAAAGGAAATAATGAAATGTATGAAGATAAAGAAATAAAAGAAAGAATTTTGGCTAAAGCTGAAGAAATGTTTCTCCAGTTTGGGTACCAAAAAGTGAAGATGGAAGAAATTGCCTCCGGGCTTGGAATAAGTAAGAAGACACTTTATAAATTCTTTCCAAGTAAAGAAAATTTAATAAGGGAAATGGTTTTAAGCAGGCAATGTACGGTTGAAAATCATATCAATAAAATCTGGGAAGATGAAAGCTTAGACTTTGTAGCTAAACTTAAAGTTATGATGGATTATTTAGGTCAGCAATCTTCCAGGATAAGGGGGCCGCTTATGGATGATATACGGAAATGTATTCCCGATATATGGAACGAAATTAATGATTTTAAGAAAATCAGGGGCCTGGAAAAAGCCAAAGGATTATTTGAGCTTGGAATTAAAAATGGATCTTTCAGAAGCGACATCGGGCAGGATTTAGTTATACTTATGTTCAACTTTGCCATAGATGGAATATTAAACCCTGAAGTTTTATCACAGGTGCCATATACAGGCGCGCAGGCAGTGGAGACAATTTTTAAAGTGATTTTTGAAGGAATTTTTACAGAAGAAGGAAGAGCAAAGTATATTTCAATCAATTACGGTAAAGACAAAACTGTGAATGAAATACAGAATGATGAGTAGCCGAATATTTACCGGTAAATTCCATGCGTTTACCGATTTACTATTCAAACAGCAAAAGTTAGAAGATAGTTTTGTAACGAAAGTTATTACCAATTTGAAGTTATATCAGTCGGAATGATTTTCCTTCTGCAAAAACAAAAGTGATTAAGGAGTAATATGTTGATAAATAAAATAAGAAAAAATTTAATAGCGGCGGTTATATTTTCGCTTTTATTTGTAATTCAGAATAATGCACAGGAGAAACGCCAGCTTACGTTAGATGAAAGTCTTAAGATTGGATTAGAAAACAGCAAAACCCTGCATTCATCCAGGCTGAAAATAATATCGTCCGAAGCTCAATTAAGCCAGGCAAATGCAGCAGGGCTGCCATCACTCGGCATTGGCGCTACATATACGCGTTTAAGCAATGTTGATCCTTATAATATAACTATACCGGGGATGGGAAGTTTTACTGTTTCTCCATCCATACTTGATAACTATACTGCAAAAGTAACTTTACAGCAGCCGTTGTTTACAGGGTTTAAGAT
Source organism: Ignavibacteriaceae bacterium (assembly GCA_031292465.1). Taxonomy (GTDB): domain Bacteria; phylum Bacteroidota; class Ignavibacteria; order Ignavibacteriales; family Ignavibacteriaceae; genus FEN-1297. The sequence goes on along the minus strand of JARLHB010000152.1, from coordinate 6,084 downwards.
TTCCAGTAATTATGATATAGCCCAAAATAATGCATTAGCGGTAAAGCAGGACTACAGCAAGGATGAGCAGGACGTTATATATAATGTTAAAAACGCTTACTGGAATTTATTCCTTGCAGGAAAGCTTAAAGAAGCTATAGATGAAAATGTTCAGCAAATGAAAGCGCATCTTGAAGATATTCAAAATTTCTTTAAACAGGGACTGGCTACAAAAAATGAAGTACTTAAAGTTGAAGTGCAGTTATCTGAGGCGCAGCTTTCACAGATAGATGCACGGAATTCTGTAAAAATTGCAACTGTAAATTTTGACAATGTAATTAATATCCCGCTTTCTACCGAAATAGAAATTCAAAAAGAAGTGCTGGTAGAAAATGAAAATATCGAGGATATAGATCAATTGATTGATAAAGCAATGAAGAACCGTCCTGATTTAAAATCGTTGCAGTATAAACTTAACGCAAGTAAGAACGGAATAACTTTAGCACAGTCCGGGTGGTTTCCCCAGGTTGTTTTAGCTGGTGAGTATGATTATTCAAAACCAAATTCAAGAATACTGCCTGTTGAAAATAAATTTAACGGTACTTGGGCTATTAATCTTGGATTAACATATAATTTATGGGACTGGGGTACAACAAAGGCTCAAACTACACAGGCAGAATCCCAGTATGAACAGACTAAGGATAGTTACAGCACTTTAAAAGACGCCGTAACACTTGACGTTACCCAAAATTACTATAACCTGATAAAAGCAAAAGAAAAAGTTTTGGTAACACAGCAGACTGTAAGCCAGGCTGAAGAAAATTACAGGGTTACTGATGATAAATTCAGACAGGGCTTAACATTAAATTCAGAATTGCTTGATGCTGAAGTTGCACTGGTACAGGCAAAAACAAATAATGCCCAGTCAATAGCAGACTATGAACTTGCCAAGGCGCAGATTGAAAGATCGACCGGCGGAAAATAATAATTAGAAAAAGAAGAGGTAGAAAATGAATAAGAATCTAAAATATGTCATTATAGCTATAGTAGCTTTCGTTGCTATACTTGCTATTCTTATGCACAATAAAACACAAATTAAAGCCGCAGAAAATATTGAAAAGATAGACGCTTATCCTGTTAATGTTGATACAGTAAGTTCTAAAAATCTTACAGATCATTTAAACCTGGTTGGAACAATTCAGGCTAATAATGATGTTCCGATTGTATCAGAAGCCCAGGGCAAGGTTACTAAAGTCTTTGCACAGGTAGGCGACTTTAAAAAGAGCGGATCGATGCTATTACAGCTTGAAGGCGATGTTGAACTTGCAGCCTTTAAAACAGCGGAAGTTAACTATCATAAAGCCCAAAAAGATTATGAGCGTTATCAGGCTCTTTTTGCTGAAAAATCGGTTACAGATTCACAGCTTGAAACAGCTAAGCTCGCATTGCAGACCGCTGAAGCTCAGTATGTAAATTCAAAGAAGGCTTATGAAGATACAAAAATTGTAACGCCTATCTCAGGTATTGTATCATCAAGAACGGTTGATCTGGGCGATTATATCCAAAAGAATAATACTATTGCAGAAGTGGTAGATATAGCAACTTTAAAAGCTATGATCAATGTTTCGGAAAAGGATGTATTCGATTTAAAAACCGGAGATAAAGTTCAAATTACAACGGATATTTACCCCGGCGTTACTTTTACAGGTAAAATTAAAACAATAAGCAGTAAGGGCGATGCAGCTCATACATATCCTGTTGAAGTTGACCTTTCAAACAGTAAAGAACACCCTTTAAAAGCTGGAATGTTTGCACATATTACATTTAACCCTGTTTCCGGGTCTAATGCCCTTGTAATACCGCGCGATGCTTTATTAGGAAGTATAAAAGATGCGCAAGTTTATGTAGTGGACGGCGGAGTAGCAAAATTAAGAAACCTGGTAATTGGAAATTCATCTAATAGTTCTCTTGAAGTAATTTCCGGATTACAACAAGGAGATATTGTTGTTATAACTGGCCAGAACAATTTAAAAGAAAATTACAAAGTTAAAATTGTAAGATAAACAGCTAAAAACTTTAGTATTACAGTTAATAAGATAAGGGCGCTGTTTAAATGAGAAAAGTTTATTTAGGAGATTAAAAATGACGATTACCGAGCTATCGATAAAACGGCCTACGTTAATAGTGGTTATATTTTCTGCGCTGGTGTTGTTAGGAATATATAGTTATACTCAGCTTAATTACGAACTTCTTCCGAAGATGTCTGCGCCGGTTATTACTATTGCAACAGTATATCCGGGCGCATCGCCGAATGAAGTTGAAACTTCTGTAACAAAACCCATTGAAGACGCCATATCAACAATTGACCAGGTTGATTACGTTTCTTCAACTTCAAGTGAAGGGGTTTCATTTGTTGTAATTCAGTTCTTGCAGTCGGCTGATATAGATGTACAGCTTCAGAGCGCACAAAGAAAAGTAAGTGGAATAATTAATAATTTACCGTCGGATGTTAAAACACCGGTGCTTTCAAAATTTGCTTTGGATGAAATTCCTGTTATAAGAATGGGAATTACAAGCAGTATGCCTCCAAAACAATTTTACCAGTTTGTTGTTGACAGGATTCAACCAAGAATTTCTAAAATTGCAGGTGTAGGCCAGATTACGCTGGTTGGTGGTGAAGAACGAGAAATTAAAGTAAATCTTAATTCGGATAAGATACAATCTTATGGATTGTCTATCCTTCAGGTTGTTCAATCTATACAGGCGTCCAACCTTGATTTCCCGGCAGGGAAAATTGAAAATAGTTCTAATCAATATGTAGTAAGGCTGGCTGGAAAGTTTAATTCATTAAATACATTAAAAGGACTGATAGTTGCACACCTGGCAAACGGCAGTAATATCCGCCTTGAAGATATTGCCGAAATTGAAGACGGAATAAAAGATCCGGATAGTATAAGCAGGATTAACGGAACTACTTCAATAGGTGTCCTTGTACAAAAGCAGACGGATGCCAATACTGTTGATGTAAGCCGCCTGGTTAAAAAAGAATTAAAAAGCATTGAAAGCGACTTCAAGGCAAGCAATGTAAAGTTCAATATATCGCAGGATGAGTCTGAATTTACGATTGACGCCGCAAACGGCGTAAAGTTCGATCTTGCATTTGCAGTTATTTTAGTTGCAATTGTTATGCTTTTATTTTTGCACAGTTTCAGGAATTCATTTATAGTAATGCTTGCAATCCCATGTTCGCTTATTTCAACTTTTACGGTTATGCTTATTTTCGGTTTTACACTGAACCTTATGACGCTGCTTGGCCTTTCGCTTGTAGTAGGGTTCCTTGTGGACGATTCAATAGTGGTACTGGAAAATATTTATCATCACCTTGAGCGTAAAGAAAACAGAAAAGACGCAGCGCTTAACGGAAGAAATGAAATAGGATTTGCAGCACTTGCAATAACAATGGTTGATGTTGTTATATATGTGCCTCTTGCTTTAACAGGCGGTTTAGTCGGTAATATTTTAAGAGAGTTTGCTATTGTAGTAGTAACTTCAACTCTTCTCAGCTTATTTGTTTCATTCACGGTTACGCCGCTACTTGCTTCAAGAATAAGCAAACTTGAAAGGTTAACCAAAGCAACAATAATAGGAAGATTTGCGCTCTGGTTTGAAAAAGGCTTTCATAATTTAACCGGCCATTATATTTCAATTTTAAAATGGGCGCTTGTAAATAAAAAGAAGGTTATTGCTGCTGCCGTAGTTTTATTTATTGCAGCTTTAATGCTGGTTCCATTAGGGTTTATCGGCGGCGAATTTATGACGCAGACGGACCGCGGCGAATTTGCAGTTACAATTGAAATGCCGCTTGGTTATACACTGGAACATAACAATTATGTTACCGAACAGGTTGAAAACTACATACGTACAATTCCGGAGCTGAAGAAAGTTTTTGTCAATGTTGGCGCTTCAAGCGAAGGATTAATCGGCCAATATTCAAATAATACATCGGAGCTTGACGTTTCACTTGTCCCTAAAGAGCAAAGGAAAAGGTCAACCGATGATGTAGGTAAGGACATTAAAAAATTCGTGCAAAATATTCCCGGGGTAAAAGTTCGTGTTAACCCGATAGGATTTTTTGGCACGGCTAATCAAAGCCCGATTCAATTAATAGTTGACGGCTCTGATAGAAGTGATGTTCAAAAAGCTGCCGACAAAATACAGAGCATAGTAAAAACTATACCCGGTACAGCAGATGTGCGCCTGTCTTCTGAAGACGGTAACCCTGAAACTCAGATTGATATCGACAGGCAAAAGCTTGCAGATTTCGGCCTTTCGATTTCTGATGTCGGTTCGGTGCTTAATGTTGCATTCCAGGGAAATGATGATTCAAAATACCGTGATGGCGATGATGATTATAAGATCAAAATATCTATGGACAAATTTGACAGGTCAAGAATATCCGATCTTAATAATCTGACGTTTGTAAATAAATCCGGGCAGTCAATACAGCTTAATCAATTTGCAAATGTTTTTCAGACAACCGGCCCGACAAAGCTGCAAAGAGTTAACAGAATACCTGAAGTAACTGTTTATTCCCAGGTCATAGGCCGTCCGGCAGGAAGTATTGGCGCAGACATAAAGAAAGCTATATCAAAAGCTAATTTGCCAAAAGGAATAGATGTCCTTTATTGGGGTGATTTGAAAAACCAGGCTGATTCATTCGGTAGTTTAGGCCTGGCACTGATTGCAGCTATTATTTTCGTTTACATGGTAATGGTTGCTTTGTATGATTCATACTTTGATCCTTTTGTAATATTGTTCTCTATACCGCTTGCAATGATTGGTGCATTGCTTGCTTTGGCTCTTTTTATGAAGTCATTAAATATTTTCTCCATTCTCGGTTTAATTATGTTAATCGGACTGGTTGGCAAGAATGCTATCCTTTTAGTTGACAGAACAAACCAGAAAAAGAAAGAAGGCGATTCTACATTTGATGCATTAATTGAAGCAGGCGAAAGCAGAATAAGGCCAATTATGATGACCACAGCCGCAATGATTTTCGGTATGCTTCCTATAGCAACATCAGGTGATGCAGGCTCGGAATGGAAGTCTGGCCTGGCGTGGGCAATTATAGGCGGTTTAATCAGCTCGCTGTTTTTAACGTTAGTGCTTGTGCCGGTTATCTATTCTATTGCTGAAGGTTACAGGGAAAAACTACCGGTATTCTTTTCTAAAATATTTTCTAAAAAAGGAAAGAGATTGCCGAACCGGATGAGGACCTCGGCCTACAGGAGAAATAATTAATCGTAAAAAAGGCGGATATAACATCCGCCTTTTTTTTGTCCAATTCTCATTGTGCAGCGAATCGCCGATTCGCTTCTTGTTTAATTTAGTAACTCAAGTTATGCAAAATCAATTTATTAAAAGTTAATAAATATTATAAGTTTTAGCTTTAATAACAATTGTGCTAATACAAGCAGCGAAACAGCGCCTGCCAACCGGTAGGCTGGTTTCGCTGTACAATTTTAACCTGAGCTTAATGTCAACGCAATTCATGCAAAATTTCTTTAACTTAACCAACCGTCAACAAACAAACTAAAGGTACAAAACGAATCATGTATCTTGAGGATAATGTCGGCGCAGTAAATATAAATTTATTAAAGAATGAACTTTTGTTGTTGGATGAAATTGTTCCTAAGAATGCAGCTAAGGGATTAAGAGATCCTGAAAATACACTGAATACTGTGAACCGTTAAATAACTGGTATAAATTTGATGAATATTTAATGACAATATAGGTTATGGGTATTGTTAATCGGGATTAAAATTTTCTAAATTAATAGATAAATAATTATGGAGATTAAAATATGCAGTACACACATCTTGGAAGAACAGGTCTGTTTGTTAGTAAAATATGTTTAGGAACTATGAATTTCGGGGAGTACGTAACTGAGCAGGACAGCTTTAAAATAATGGATAAAGCGTTGGATCTTGGCATAAATTTCTTTGATACCGCAAATGTTTATGGCGGAAAATTCGGCGCAGGCGTTACTGAAAGCATTATCGGCAAATGGCTGGAGCAGACCGGTAACCGTGATAAGATTGTTTT
>JARLHB010000151.1 GCA_031292465.1 Ignavibacteriaceae bacterium | reverse complement strand
GGACGATGACCTTTCTTTCAGAAGGCTGCTACGATTTGACCGGGTATACAGCAGAAGAGTTACTGGGGAATATTAAGCCTTCTTATCATGATTTAATTGATCCAAAGTACCGTAGTGCCTTATTTTCGAAATGGAAAACAGACCTTGATTTAAACCTAACTTCGACAGATGAATATCCAATAACAACAGCATCGGGAGAGACAAAGTGGGTATGGGAACAATCTCAGGGAGTATATGATTCTGATGGAAGATTAATTGCCAGTGAAGGCTTTATTACTGATGTGACGGAAAAAAAACTTGCGGAAAAAGCCTTAAGACAAAGTGAAGAGCGTTTTAGAACAATATTTGAAGAAGCGCCATTAGGTATTGCTATTTTTGATTCCCTAAGCGGAACTGCTTATCAAGTGAATACAAGGTTTGCAGAGATTGTCGGCAGGTCAAAAGAAGAGGTTCTATCTTTAACCTGGGAGCTTTATTCCCATCCTGATGACATTCAGGAAAATCTGCATAAGATGGCGCTTCTTAACACCCATAAACTTACTGGTTTCTCTATGAATAAACGATTTATCAAGCCGGACGGCTCTATTGTTTGGGCAAATATGACAATCACTCCTTTTAAATCAGAAAACTATTCTAACCTCTGCCACTTATGTATGATTAAAGATATTACCATGCAAAAACAGGCAGAAGAAGAAGTTCTTTATCTCAGTTATCACGATCATCTAACCGGCTTATACAACCGTAGATTCTATGAAGAGGAACTCAAAAGGCTTGATACAGAAAGAAATCTGCCGATTACCTTAGTAATGGCTGATGTCAATGGATTAAAATTAACCAATGATGCCTTTGGCCATTTGGCAGGAGATCAGCTTTTAAAAAAAATTGCAGCGATAATTAAGAAAGAATGTCGGGCTGATGATATTGTCGCTAGAATTGGTGGAGATGAATTTATTCTGCTGCTCCCCAAAACAGACTCTTTAGAAGCGGGGAAAATGATACAACGCATCAATTTGGCTGTTTCTAAAGAGAGAATGGATAATATTATTTGTTCTGTTTCATTAGGCTGGCAAACGAAAAGGGACCCTACTGAAGAAATTAGAAAGATATATATGCACGCCGAAGACCATATGTATAGACATAAATTATCTGAGAGTACAAGAATGAGAAATGAAACAATAAAAGTAATTACAAAAACATTATATCAAAAGGATGAAAGAGAACAGCTCCATTGTGAACGGGTAAGTGAACTCTGTGGGGCTATTGGAAACGCGTTAGGAATGAATCCGCATGCCGTAAAAGAGCTTAAAACAGCTGGCTTGCTACATGACATCGGTAAGATTGGTATCAGTGAAAAACTACTCAACAAGCGGGGTAAACTAACAAAATTAGAATGGGCAGACATTAAGCGCCATCCTGAAATCGGTTATCATATACTAAGATCGGTCGATGAATTTGCTCCTACATCAGAATATGTGTTGTATCACCATGAAAGAATTGATGGGAGGGGTTATCCCAGAAGGTTGAAAGGTAATGAGATACCAATGCAGTCAAAAATAATAAGTATTGCAGATTCCTTCGATGCCATGACTAGCGAGAGGCCCTATAAAACAGCTATTAGCACATCCGCAGCTATTAAAGAAATTCTGAAAAATGCTGGGACCCAATTTGATATTGATATAGCTAAAATATTTATTGAAAAGGTATTAGGAGAAGAATGAAACCAGGCTTAATAATTTATATATACTAAGACTTACTTTAAATTTAACTGCTTATAACAACCCCCACCCATTTTAAAGAGGGGTGGGGGTTGTTTGTTATTGGTCTGAAAGATTTACATAAAATATATAAATCTTTCTCAATTCTTTTTAAATGGTTCATCATATAATCAGAAAATATTTTTTCCAATAGCACGGGAATCATCTCTTACTTAATATTGACGGGCAGAACACCTGACATTTCACCAATTACATTAATCAATTGTGAATTTGAAGGGACCACTATTTTTGCATTGTTTTTTAGTGCTGTTTCTGTCGCTTGCAATTGTCTCAAAAGCTGGGCATTACCCTTGAAATACATCTCAGCCGCCTCATTTACAAGCTTTATTGCTTGTGCTTCGCCTTCGGCCTCAAGAATTTTTGCCTGTCTGATACCTTCAGCTTTCTTGATTTCCGCTCTCTTAATACCATCTGCAGTTGTTTCCGCTGCTGTAGCAAAGTCAATAGCTGCTACTTTCTCATTTTCCGCTTTGACAACCTTGTTCATCGTTTCCTGAACGTCCTTCGGTGGATCGATTTCCTTTAACTCTGTTCTCACGATATCAATACCCCATTTGTTCGTCTCTTCCTTCATAGTTTTATGCAAATCGTTATTGATTCTGCCTCTTTCGCTGTTTGCGGATTTTAATGTCATCGTTCCGATTATATTTCGGAGTGTAGTTCTAGCAAGATTCACAATCTGGTATTTATAATTATTGACATTGTATACAGAATTTTTTACACTTTCTTCATCTGGTTGGATTTTAAAGTAAATCTGTGCATCTACTGTTGCGTTCAAGTTATCATTGGTAATAATCACTTGGGGTTCCGCATTAAACATTTGTTCTGTAATATTCACCAAATATAGTTTTTGTACTCCGGGAATAATCCAGTGAAACCCAGGTTGTGCAAATTTTGTATACTTACCCATTGTTTCAATAAGTCCGCGGCTTGTAGGCCGAACTATTCTAACACCGGCAAAAAATAAAATAATAAAAATTGCAATAATTGGTGCGCTAATTGAATAGATATAATGCATTTTCATCTCTCCTTTTAAAATTTGAATTCATAATTAATTTCAATGTACAATTTTTTATATTAAATTCAAAAAACACTTTTATCATTTTTTGAAATTAATTCAATTTATAGATATATTTTACTTTAAAATTTTATACAAAAAGCCACTTTAATAAAAAGTGACTATTAATGTTCTATCCTTTGTATTTTTTAGCACTCATCACTTGTGAGTGCTACCTTATTCACTATATCACTAAATTAACATAATATCAAATTTATCTTTAATGTGGTTAGTG
>JARLHB010000150.1 GCA_031292465.1 Ignavibacteriaceae bacterium | reverse complement strand
GGACAAATTAACTGGAGTTGTTGAACTCACCGTTGGTATTGTGGTAATCGGAGGAGAAGTAATTCCAAGCCTGTCTTCACATCCGGCCACAATCAAAACCAACATCAGTGGTATTAACCACATCTTTAAATAGTTTTTTATTTTGTTCATAATAGGTAACTCCGGTAATAAATATTTTTGGTTATTTAATTGCTAAAAAAGATACGTAGATGTTGTGAGTATATAAATCAGGCAAAGGAATGAAAAGGGAACTACACCTTTTGGTTGAGATTGTATTCAGAGATATTGTGATTCCGTTTTTATAACATTTTTAAATTAGGAAGCTTTAATATTTTCATATTAAAAATATTTCAAAGAGGATAACAGAATAATTTTAGAAGTATCTATACGCGCTTATTTTGCTTTAATTGTAATTATTGGTCGATTTGCAATGAAGGCGGTTTTCCTGTGCTAATGATAATTGTATAGTGAGTGCTCTTTGCGGCAGGAAACGATACCGATTCATTTTGAATAACGGCTGTTGCAGTTACATTTCCCACTGAGGCTGTTTGATATGATGATGTTTGCCCGGGCTCAACATCGTTGATACTGAATTTATCGCTTCCTGCTGATTGTATACTAACATTTACTTTGTCAGGTGATTCGTTCTTTATACGTATCTGAGGATTTGTATTATGGGAACAATCACTCGTGAGGATGAATAGTATTAAGCAAAGGAAACCGATAAATATATTTTTCATTAATTCTCCTAATAAAATTTTTACAAATCTGTTTTTAGTTCCAATATTTTAAAAGCCCCACAGTATCCAACTTTTTTTAGCTTTATCCATAAGTGCTTTAAGCCCGACTGAACCGTCTTTCAGGTTAACAAAAGTTGAATCGAGATTTTGCGCAAGGGATGGGTCCATCATCATCCTTCCTATTATCCCTTTCCCTGATTGTATGTTATCTGTAATCTTAGAAAGATTGCCGGTGATATTGGAAGTATTGTCAATAGTTGTTTTTAATGATATCATAACGTCATCCATATTAATTGGCCGGGCTGTTTTTAATGTATCATTGTTTTCTATTTCCATTTTTCCGCCCGTACCCGGATTTATAATCAGGATTTTATTCCCCATCAGTCCCTCCGAGCCAATACTCGCAAGAGCATCTTTCTTTATAAACTTTTTGATACTTTCGTCAATCAGCATTACCACTTTTACGGAGCTATCGCTAATTATACTAACGTCTTCTATTGTCCCCACATTTATCCCGGACAGCCGTACATTACTGCCGGTCTGAAGTCCGTCAACATCATTAAAAACTCCGCATAAGCGAAAAGTGCTTCTGAATAATTGCTGCCTCTCGCCTATAAAATACACTCCTAAAATAAATACTGCTATTCCAAGGGAAATAAATATTCCCAGCCTGATTTTACTGCTTATGTTATTTTTCATTTGATCTTCTCATGCAAATTATCTGACTTATTATTCGAAAAATGATCTAACCCAGGTATCCGCCGAATTCTTCAAATCGGTAAATGAACCTTCTGCAGCGCAAACTCCGTCTTTTATTACTATTATTCTGTTTGCTGTAAGCCTGGCGCATTCAATGTCATGTGTAATAATGATAGATGAAGTATTATATTTTTTTTGTACTTCCAGTATCAGGCTGCTTATTTCTCTGGATGTTATAGGGTCAAGCCCGGTTGTAGGCTCATCATAAAGCATAATCTCGGGTTTTAAAATCAGCGTTCGGGCTAATCCTAATCTTTTACGCATACCGCCGGAAAGCTCTGAGGGCATCTCATCAATGGTATTGGAAAGTCCTACATTCTCCAATGCTTCTTTTGCCAGCTGGCCCATTTCATCTTTTGATAAGGAACGTAATTGTCTACTAAGCGGAAACTCAAGATTCTCTCTAACCGTCATGGAATCATAAAGTGCGCTGCTTTGGAAAAGGAATCCTATCTTTTTGCGGATTTCAATTAATTCATTCTTCTTTAGTTCGGAAATATCCCGCCCAAGTATAAACAGCTTGCCTTCATCAATATCATCCAACCCTATAATACATTTAATGAGAACAGATTTACCTACTCCTGATTTTCCAAGAACAACCAGATTTTCTCCTTTAGTAATCACCAGGTTAATGTCGCGAAGTACATAATTATTCCCAAAAAATTTCTTAACGTGTTCCATACGGACTACAACGGTACTACTTTCTTTATTATCCGGTTCTGTTTTTATATAAGCTGAGTTATTTATCATTCTTTTCACTGCCGGATTTAGTTTTGGAACATACTGGTAATTTGTACTGCCACCATATCTATTAAAAAGACCATTAAAGAAGCAAATACTACGGCTGAATTTGCCGCTTTTCCAACTCCTTCGGTTCCTTTATTGGAATTATAACCTTTGTAGCTTCCTATAAGCCCGACTGCAAATCCGAAGAAAAATGTTTTAATGAAGGCGGGGAACAAATCGTTAAACCCGAGGCTTTGAAAAATCTGCGAAAAGAACAGGTATGCGCTAACATGCCCTTGTAAATTAACGCCGATGAATGACCCTGCCAATCCTATAGCATCGGCAAAAGCCACCAATACCGGCAGCATCAATGTTGCGGCAAGTACCCTTGTAACAACAAGATATTTGAACGGATTAGTCCAGGATACCTGCATAGCATCAATTTGTTCCGTTACATTCATCGATGCCAGTTCCGCCCCTATTCCCGATCCGACTTTCCCGGCAAAAATTAGAGCTGTTATTACAGGCCCTATTTCCCGAATAATTGAAACTGCCACCATTGCAGGCAGCCATGATACGGCTCCAAACTTTACTAAAGTCGGCCTTGTCTGAATAGTAAGTACAAGCCCAACTATAAAGCCTGTAATTCCTACTAAGGGAAGTGATTTATAACCAATTAGAAAAGATTGCTTAATCAGTTCATTAAACTCATACGGCGGTTTAAATGCTTCTTTGAAAAAACGCAAAGTAAATAGCGTAAGTGAACTCACTTCCAGGAAGAATCTTTTAAAAATCGAATTAGGAATCATCTCAGAATTATTTCCAGGTTCGATTTCCACTCCCCGGCTTTCTTTGTCAGACTGCGGCAGAATTATCTTTTCCATTGTGATTATATTTATAGAAATCTAAAATTATCAGGCCGGGCATTATCTGTTTCTGATAATCTGCCCATATCCTAAAGCTTAAACATGTTCCGGAGTAAGAATACCATGGTTCATCTTCTCGTTTTTTTTATCACGCTTAGCTGCCTTTTTCTCTTTCATGGTTTTTGCCGGTTCCTTTTTAGAACCGCCTTTATTGTTTCTGTCTTTGTTCATGATTTTTTCCTTTATTAATTTTTAATTTTATTCATGGTTTCCATTAATAACTCATGTTACGCAGTACTGTATTTCAATAGCCCCGCCATTTATGGCGGGGGTTAGTTGGAGAAAGACAATCTCGGCTTTAGCCGCATAAAAAGCACTATTTGGGCTAAAGCCCAATGTTTGTTTTGTTATCTTACCCCGCCATAAATGGCGGGGCTAATAGACAACTGTTTTTGCGTAACGTGACTTAATAATTTAATTAGATTTTACTTCGCAGCTTTTGCCTGCGTGTTTATAATTTTATCGGCTTTTCTGCTCTCGGCCATTTTCTTCTGATCCTGTATAAACATTTCAGCCTTTGCTTTTTCCATCTCGATAATTTTTAGCGTCTCAGATTCATCTTCTTTAAATTCAGATTGTAAAACTACAATTTGAGCTTTCGTGGCAGCGCGTTTAAGTTCTAATCCAAATTGTCTGCGTTCAATTTCCTGTTTACGCAATAATTGTTCTGCATCATTTTTAGCCTCCTGCGATAACCGTGCTGAACCGGTTAATACGCCTTCCGGGCCAACATAGACGTCAAGCAATTCTATTCCATGATCGGTTAGTATAAACTCGCGAATCTGATTGGAATGCGCCATACCGCGCGATTTAAGAATATACAATCCCCTGTTACGCTCGCCGCCAATTTCAATATCACGCAAAAGCAGCCATGTATCTATAAGGGATGATATCGACATATCCGTAAGTTCCTGGTTATCACCTGCATTCGAGAGATTTGCAAAGAGTGCAGTAATATTCCTCATCTTCAAAAAGTCCACCAGGCGCAGCAGCATTACTTTAACTTCAGTCTCGTTATCTCCAATTACAAAAGCATCAATCGGATCCAGAACAACTATTTGGGGGTTAAACTTATTAATTAATTTAATAGTGGTAGTCAGGTGATGTTCCAGGCCAAAAAGTGTCGGCCGCGTTGCATGAAAGTGGAGTAATCCTTTTTTTACCCAAGGTTCTAAATGTATTCCAATCGAAGACATATTGCGCAAAAACTGGCTCGGGGATTCTTCGAATGCAAAGTAAAGTACTTTCTCCCCCCGTTTACATGCTGCTTCAACAAATTGCGCCGCAAGACTGGTCTTGCCCGTACCTGCCGTGCCGGAAACAAGCACAGTACTGCCGCGATAGTAACCTTTACCGGACAGCATTGTATCAAGACGCGGAATACCTGATGAAACTCTTTCGTTGGATGAAATGTTATCCAATCCCAGAGAAGTTACAGGTAGAATTGAAAAACCGTCTTCATCAATTAAGAAAGGATATTCGTTTGTACCATGGGTTGAGCCGCGGTATTTAACAATGCGCAGCCTCCGGATGGATGATTGATCGTTGACCCTGTGATCCAGCAGGATAACGCAATCGGCAACATACTCTTCCAATCCCTGCCGCGTAAGCGTACCGTTGCCCCGTTCCCCGGTAATTATTGTTGTAACTCCTTTCGCTTTCAACCAGCCGAATAACCGCCTCATTTCCGTGCGCACAATAGTAGGATTTGGCAGAGCCGAAAGGAGTGATTCAATAGTATCCAGAACGACACGTTTGGCTCCGATGTTTTCAATTGCCTGGTGAATACGCACAAACAAACCTTTCAAATCATACTCACCCCCGCTTTGTTCAATTTCACCCCGTTCAATGTGAATGTGTTCGAGCCAAATCTTTTTATTATTTACAAGGCTGTTCAAATCAAATCCCAGCGAAGAAACGTTTGCAGTCAATTCTTTTTCAGTTTCCTCAAATGAAATAAATACACCGGGCTCATTGTAGAGCGTTGCACCGCGGACGAGAAACTCCATTGCAAACAGCGTCTTTCCGCAGCCGGCACCCCCGCATACAAGAGTCGGCCTCCCTTTCGGCAGCCCTCCGCCGGTTATTTCATCAAACCCCTGAATACTTGTTGGGGATTTAGGAAGCGTCTTTCTCTGAAATTTCAATACTTTTTTTTCCATAATTTTTCCCGGAATTTTTATGATTATTTTTTTAATAATTTAAAATCTGTCTTAACTAATTTCATTTACCACACTTGCTGTCAATTTAAAGGATATTGTTAAACAATGTTCTTTTCTTAAGAACTATTTAATATCGAAAAACGCATTAATCTATCCACACCTTCCAGACATAAAAGTGTATTAATAATTTTTCTCATTCAATTTTACGAAAAACCATAAAGTTCAACAATCACCCAAAGGGATGAAAAAGGGATTACATCTTTTGTGCAGATTAATGACGGGAAATTAATCGTTGGATACCGTAGAAGTACCGCTTGCTGCTTTGTTGGAATCGGTAAGAT
>JARLHB010000149.1 GCA_031292465.1 Ignavibacteriaceae bacterium | reverse complement strand
GTTACTGCTTACTCACCTTCAATTAAAGGTGATAACTTTTGCAAAGAAAGCTTAGCGGAAGATTATATTACTAAACCTATTGTCGACTTTAATTTGTTAATTAATAAAGTAAATAAGCTGATTGTAAATTAAATATGAATAAAGTATTAATTGTAGAAGACGAAAAAGATACTCTTTTTATCCTTAATAAGCTTTTAACAAAAAATGATTATGAGGTATTTACTTCTACGAACGGGCAGGAAGCTCTTGAAGTTCTAAACAAGGATGTGCCAGACGTTATAATAGCCGATTGGACAATGCCGGTTATGGACGGTTTGGAGCTATGTAATATTGTTAAAAAAAATGAAAAGTTTAAATTAATATATTTTATTATTCTTACTGCACGCGCTTCTTTAAAAGACCGTGTTACAGGATTAGATGTCGGCGCCGATGACTTTTTGGTTAAGCCTGTGCAAAACCAGGAACTGTTGGCAAGAATACGTTCCGGTATAAGGATTCACAATCTGCAGAATGAATTAAAAGAGATTGAGCATGACAGAGCCATTGTTGAGATGGCGTGTACGATAGGGCATAAAATAAACAATCCGCTCAGCAGCCTTGATATGACTTTAAAAAATATTGAAGATGATTTGAAAACAGCCGGGAAAAAGTCTTTTGAAGAAGATTTCCAGGTTATTAACCAGTCAATTGAACGTATAAAAATATTAGCTAATGACCTTGCTCATTTAAAAAATCCTGAAATAATTGATTATTCAAACGACAGCAAGATGATAAAGCTGGACTAACCTGCCCGTTAAAAAATAATAATTTAGCCCTTAATTTTTTATCTATTTTTTCGATTATAAGTTGAGGAAATAGGTATGCTCAATAAAATAGATAATATTAGCCCGGGAAGTGAATATAGCAAGGCCAACAGACCAGTTGGTTTTTCAGGTAATCTTGCTACTGCATACGTACGTCAATCATACATTCATGATTCGGTAAATATTTCTCCGGCTCTTCAGTTTCTGAATCTTGTTCGCTGGAGGCTGAAAGATTTTAAACATATCTCTAAAGAAAAATTATTCCTCGATTTTGTATTATCTGATATTGAATTCCAAACAACTATAGACCTCGTTAATATTGGAAGGCTGGACGACCTGAATTATCATATAATTAAAGAGGGGAATGAATCACACAATACAAGCCGTATTATTTCTGATTTGTCAGTTAAGATCGAGAACATACAGTATGATAATGAACGATTATTAATAAATTTGTCATCGTTCAATGTTTTTTTTCAAAGGATTTTCAATCAGAGAATTTATAGTGAGCTTACCAATAGCGATAAGTATATCATTGATGAGCTTATGAGCGGTATTTCCGCGGGTATAAGAGAAGAGTTTGAATATTTAAATAATCAATTGTTTAACTTCATTGACAAGCTTGAAGGTGTAAGAGTTGATAAAAGATACCGGAACGATATTAATAATAATGAAATTCTAACTTTTAAAAGTATCAAAATAATAAATGTCCAATAATATTAACCACCCCAGTTCTGTAGAACATAAAAATTATCTTTCTCTTTCAGAGTTTGAGTCATTCTACAAATTCCCTGATGGGAATCCATTAATGATTGTTGATACAGGGTGTAAGATTATTTTTTCTAATTCGTCATTCAGGAATATATTTAATCTTTCCGAGAATGAAGCTTTTTTTAATCTTAGTTCCGAACCGGATATAAGTTATCTTTTATTGGCAATTACAGGCAGTAATTTTAATAATTTTCATTTCGATTTATTCTTTACACAGGGACAAGATATAAAGGATTTCAATTTTAATGTAGAAATTGAGAGAATTTATATTGAAGAAAAAGAATATTTTGTCCTGATTTTCAATTCACTTGAAGAAAAAGCAAGGCTGGAAGAAAAAATCAATAATCTGCATACTGCATTAGATCATGGTAATATCCCGGTACTTGTTACAGACAGTGAAGGCAGGATATCTTATGCAACCAATTCATTCGAGTTTTTGTTAAAAAGGGATATAGAATATATATATAACAACCCGCTGCCGGATATCCTTGCTCCCTACCTGACAATTGAAGAAAAACGTCATCTGGAAGATTGTATAGAAAACTTTAAAACATGGACTAAAACAACTTCATTCCTCGATATGAAAAAAAATGTCCTTTATTATGAAATGAAGTTGAATCCTATCTTTAGGGCGGGAGAGGATAATTTAAGGTTTATTTTAACCGCAAATGATATAACCAATTTTGTATTAAAAAATCAAATAATAAAAAAATCGGAACGACGGTTAAAATCAATAATTAATAACATATCCGACTTATTGTTTATTTTTAAAGAAAAAGACGGTGAACTGTTTTTTGAAAATTCAAACGATAACTTTTGCAAAACATTTTTAATAGATAAATATAAATCCATAAAAAAACCGGTTAATTCCGTAATTGAAGAAAAACTCTTCGGGATGCTTGTAAATTCAATAAAAGAATTCGATGAAGCTAATGATGGGAATATTGAGTTCCGGTACAGGGATTTGAAAGAGCGCGAATACAGCATAAGTATTTCCTTTATTGACGACAGGGTGGAAGACGAAAAAATATATATAGTAAGCATGAGGGATATTACCGACCAGATACTTTACCAGGAGCAGTTGAAAAAAGCATATGCCAAAGAAATGAATCTGAATAAACTTAAAACTGCGCTGCTGGAAAATATGTCACATGAAATAAGGACTCCGTTTAATGCGCTGTCGGGTTATGCAGAAATCATAGACGACTGCGTTATGGAGAAGGATTATAATACCATACTTGATTTAGTAACTGCGTTCAAAGATGTTCTTAGCAGGGTATTACACTTGTTTACAAATATTGTTGAGGTCTTTCAGATAGAAGCCGGTGAAACTGAACTTGAAATTGTTGAATTAAATTGTAATCAGGTATTAAGGTCTGTATATAATAAAATGTCGGAATTTGCTGAGAGGAAAAAAATAGACTTCCACCTTGAGCTGGAAGAAAACGAGCTTAATATTAAAACGGACTGGTCAAAACTTGAGATGGTTATTAATTCTCTGGTTGATAATGCATTGAAATATACGGACTATGGCGAGGTGAAAATTCATTCGAGGTTATTTAATGATAAAGCTGAAATACGTATTTCAGATACGGGAAGCGGAATGGATACCACCAGGATTAAACAATTGCTTGAACCCTTTGTGCAGGAGGAAGAAGCCTACGTACGTAATTATGAAGGAGCAGGGCTCGGCCTTACTGTTGCTAACAAGCTGACTACTTTACTTGGCGGCGATTTTAATGTAATAAGTTCCAAGAACAAAGGCACAACAGTTATTCTTACATTTCCCTCAGTAGATGCAATGGGTGCGGATGATTATTAGCGCTTATTTATTCACCGTCATTATCTGCCAATTTAAATCTTACCCTGAGGACACCCTCATTAAAATCAGAAGAGATAATTTTAAATCCGCCTATTTCAGCAGTTGATTTAATATGCTCACCGCGGCAGGGGCACGTATCATAATCCCCGATTTTTATTATCCTTATTTTATCGCCTGCATCGCCGGGCAATTTTTCAAGGCTAATAAAATTTTGTGCTTCTTCCCTTGTATAGAACTCTTCCGATACCTTCATATCTGCAAGAATTATTTCATTAACTTTATTCTCAATAACTGCAAGTTCATCTGCTGTTAAATTCCTGCTAAAGTGATAATCACATTTTGATTTTTTCTTTTCTATATGTGCGCTGAATGAACGCCCGCTGTTGAACAACCTTACCATTGTCTGGTTTAATATATGCTCGGCAGAATGCATTCTTGGATCGTATGATTTACTCATGTATATACTCTAAATTTTTAATACCTAAAAATAAATTACAACTTCGTTAATAAAAAATCGTTCCCTATCTGTTTTATATTAAACGATGAAATATTTTAGTTAAATCCGGTTAAAATTTGAAAATATGAATAACATTTGATAGGTTCACTTACTTACTGTTTGGCATTGATTCCCTTATTACTTATTAACCGGTAAATGTTGAAGGAGCTTTATAAAATGAATAATAAAATATACTCTGTAAAATTCAGTCTTATAATATTTATCTTAATCCTTGGTAATTTACTTTTTGCAGGGGATAAACATGACAGGGAGCTTGCTGTTCACTTTAAGGGCGATTCAAAAATTGAAGTGGGAAGCGCTTATGCCGGGCTTGAATTTCATCATAGCAGCATTCTTCCTCAAAGGATAAGCTTTTATTATCCGGTTGCAAACAGCATTGACTTAAGTACCGATTATTGGAGAAGAGATACAACTTATGTAATGCGAGCTGGCTTAAAAATTGGGAATGGGAGTAAGCATTGGCTTGGCGATGAAAAGTTTGAATATGATTTAATGCCTCATACAGTGTCTTTTGTTAAAACTGATAAACAGAAGTCTGTTAATGTTACTTATGAGTTCTGTAAAAATAAACCTGCAATGGTGATTACTTATGTTCTTACAAACCGTTCTGATAAGAAAGAAGAATTTGAATTTTACACCCATCTTGAAACGTCACTTAAAACATGTCATACTTATGCATTAAAAGATACTGCCGTAACGGAATTTGATAATTCAGGAAACACTATCTATTCGGATTTTAACGATGGAGGAACGCAGTATGCACAGGTTTTTGCGGCTAATAGCGGTTTAGTCCCCTCAAGCTATAATACAAAAGGCAATTTAAATTCTTCTTCTGCACCTGACAATGATTATTGGTTTACGCATGACGGTGCTTTACCGGGTAGTATTTTAACAAAGGAAAATCCGGGCATACCGGCAGCAGAGTTCGTATATAAACAGGAATTATTACCCGGCGGTAAAATGACAATCGTACAGATTGTCGGTTCCTGCAGGCAGGAAGAGGGCAGGGATATGGTGAAATATCTCTTAGGTAATTATAAGCAGGAAGTAAAAGACTATGAAGATTTTGTAATCGGGAAATCATTTACAGAAAGTAACTGGAATACAGGAGATAAATCTATAGATCATTCAGCGCAGTGGGCAAAAGCGATACTTGCTGCTAATCAGCATTATATTGATGGAGAAATAGCTCCAATGCCGTGCCCGGCGGAATATAATTTCTACTTTGCGCATGATGTATTGCTTACAGACCTTGCCGCAGTAAATTTTGACCTGCCGAGAGTAAAGAGAGATCTAAAATTTATTGCGGAACATTCTGATTCGAATAAAGTTATTCCACATGCCTACTACTGGAAAGATTCCGCATTTGTAACTGAATTTGCAAGCTCTGATAACTGGAATAATTTCTGGTTTATTATTACCTCTGCCAGCTATTTAAGGCATTCCGGCGACAAAGAGTTATTGAAATACTTATATCCATACCTTTCCCAGAGTATAAAAAATGCAATGAAAACTAAAAAAGATGATAATGTAATGTGGTCCTACCGTCCTGACTGGTGGGATATCGGAAGTAACTTTGGGCCGAGGGCGTATATGACGATACTATTTTCAAAAGCGCTTAAAGATTTTAACTTTATTTCTTTCGAACTTGGGGAGAAAACAGAAGTCCTAGCGGCTAACGACAAGCTTGCAAATAAAATGGGCGCTCAGGTTGTTAATAAGTTTTGGGATAATGAGAAAAAATATTTGATGAACTATTTAAATGACGGTTCCGAAGACCCGCATTATTATATAGGCTCGCTTATGGCCATAAATTATGATTTGCTGGATAAAGAACATACAACCGAATTATTGCAGACAACCAAAAACGTATTGCTGGATAAAAAGCTCGGAGTATATACTGCTTTCCCTATGGACTTTACCAATTATGAAAAAATTCTTGGTTTTAGTGATGAAGTGGGAATGAAGTACTATTATTTTAACGGCGGCATCTGGCCGCAGGACAATGCCTGGTATGCGCTTGCCCTTTCAAAGAACGGCATGAGGCAGGAAGCCCTGGATTTTGTTAAGACAACAATGACTCTTGAGGGAATAACAAATGGGCCGAACGGCCAGCCGGCAATGTATGAAGTAAGAATTCCAAATAAGGATGATAGTTCACTTTATGGCTCTGTTGATAAGCCGCAATTCATGTGGGCGGGCGGCTGGTACTTGTATACTCTTTATCATCTTTACGGGATTGATGAAAATGACTGGAACATAAGCTTTAGCCCGTTCCTTGCGTCAGGACAAAAAGCATGTGCTTTCTCTTTATGCGCTTCCGGTAAAACTTTACAGGTTAAAATCAGCGGCAAGGGCAAGTATATAAAATCGATTAAATACGATGGTAAAAGTATTTCTACTGCAGTTATACCGGAGAACTTAAATAATACAAAAGATGTTGATATCGTACTTGGGAATCCCGAAACCCCTTATGTGAGTGAAACTAATTCAAAGGTAGTCAATTCAACATATAATAAAGAAAGCAAAAAAATTAATATTGAGCTGAATTCTTTTACAGGGCATACAACAGTTACAAAAATTATTTCTCCTAAAAAACCTAAGACAGTTAATATTGACGGTAATAAAGTGATGACAAGCCTGGTAATAGAGAAGAAAGATAATAATTTTATAATTATATTAAATTCAAAACAGACTGCAGGCAAGGAATTAATTGATATAGAATTCTAACCTGCAAAGTTAAAATTACGGACTTATTTTTAACATCTTGTTTTAATAAGTTTGTAAAATTATTTTTATTCTTCTCAATAATATTGTCATGTTGATTGCTGATTAAACACAAAGAGGTTTACCGGCACGCGGAAAGGAATTAGAATGCAAAAACAAAAAATAAATAATACTAACCTGGAACCCACAAGGATTGTATTAGGCTGTATGAACCTTGGTAAGGAGAAAGCCAACCCGGGAGCTTCTGAAAGTGAAATGAAGCGTACTGCATTAAAAGCAATTAATACCGCGCTTGAAAACGGTATTACTATGTTTGATCATGCGGATATTTATGCGCGCGGCAAATCAGAAGAATTATTTTCAGAGATTTGGAATGAACATCCCGGCTTGCGCAGCCAAATTATTTTACAGACCAAATGCGGTATTGTATTTGGCGGAGTTCCAACGCCGGATGCACCGCACAGGTTTGATTTTTCATACGAACATATAATTGAATCCGTCGAAGGCAGCCTAAAAAGATTAAAAACAGATTATCTGGATATCCTTTTATTACACAGGCCTGATCCGCTGGTAGAACCTGAAGAAGTTGCCAGGGCTTTTGACGAACTGCATAAGAGCGGCAAAGTAAAGTTCTTCGGGGTAAGTAATCATACAGGTTACCAGATTGATCTTCTGTGCAAGTATGTAGACCAGCCGATAGTTGTAAACCAGCTTGAGGTAAATGTAATCCATTCGGATTTAATTAACGCGGGAGTAATTGCAAATCAGAGAAAGCCTGAAACTTTTATAAGGGGCGAAGGCACTCTTGATTATTGCCGTTTATATAATATAACCGTTCAGGCGTGGTCTCCGCTTGCTGTAGGGGCATTTGAATATAACGGGCAGGGTAATGATGAGTATAAAAAGAATCTTGCCAACGTTATTTCAGAAATAGCAGAAAGCAGGAAAGTTTCAAAAGAAGCTGTTGTTACTGCATGGCTATTAAGGCATCCTGCAAAAATTCAGCCTGTAATTGGTACAAGAAATCCGGAGCGAATTGCCGCAATCTGTCAGGCAGACACATTTGAGCTTACACGCTACGAATGGTACAAATTGTTTATAGCAGGCCGCGGGGAAGACGTACCGTAATTGTACGGCGAAACGCTGTTTCGCCTTTTGTATAACATAATTAGATTACATATTAAATGTGAGACTCACCTATTGAAATAGTAGCGGGGGGTAGGTAATTTGAATTTAGCAAAATTAACCATTTATGTGTTTGGGAAAAATAGATACAATTTATTAAATGGATTGCCAATGTTTTAACCTCCCCCGGCTGAAGCCGTTCCCCTCCTTAGTAAGGAGGGGATTAAGGGGAGGTCGAAGTACGCACAATATTTATATAATTCAGATCTAATTCGCGCAACATGTTAGAATTAATTAAAATGTTGTAAATGAGTTTAGCATAAGATTATTAGAATGAGTTTTGAGCCATCATACATAAAGCTTTATAAATCAGGCGAACTGAAAGAAAAAGTTGAACAGGCGGAAAAGATTTTACTGTCCTGCACAAGCTGCCCGCGCAACTGTCTTACAAACAGGAAAGAAAATGAGCTTGGAGTCTGCTTAAGCGGATATTTGCCTATAGTCTCTTCTTACACGCCGCATTTTGGTGAAGAGCCTGTATTAAGCGGTACAAAAGGCGCCGGAAACATTTTCTTCGGCAACTGCAACCTGAAATGCGTATTCTGCCAAAACCATGAAATAAGCCAGAACTGGAAAGTTGAGAGCACTAAAGAAGTCTCTTTTGAAAAACTGGCGGATATTATGATTGAGCTTCAGGATAAAGGCTGCCATAACATAGGGTTGGTTTCACCTACGCATTTCTCTGCGCAAATATTAAAATCAATATACATAGCTGTTGAAAAAGGATTGCACCTTCCGATAATTTATAATACCAACGGATATGATTCCGTAGAAACGCTGAAATTATACGACGGGGTAATTGATATTTATCTGCCTGACTTTAAATACGGCAACGATGAATATGCAAAAAGATATTCCAGGGTTGATGACTATTATGAAAAAGCTAAACTTGCACTTAAAGAAATGTACAGGCAGGTCGGTTATAAATTAACATATGAAGGCGATATAGTAGTCAGGGGGCTTATTATAAGGCACCTGGTATTGCCCAATGATCTGGCAGAATCGGAAAATGTATTTAAATATATTGCTGAAGAATTAAGCCCGGAAATTCATTTATCTGTTATGTCTCAATACTATCCGACCTTTATGTCTAAGAAAGATATACTAATAGACAGGACCATTCGCGAATCGGAGTATGACAGGGTGCTAAGACTTCTTGATAAGTATAATTTGAATAACGGCTGGACACAGGAAATGGAGAGCATTGAAACTTACAGGCCGGACTTTAACGGCAATAGGGAAAAACCTTTTACGTTTTAATACAAAGTATTCTACCTGATACGGTAACCGGTGAAAAGAGAAGTGTTTTGGCTAAAGCCGTATATACTTTTGGATTTCGTAGTCCACGACATAAAGAGCCTGTGTGAAAATTAGTTTTGCAAGAATAATTATGCGGTAAATATTTTAATTAACTTCTTGTACAGGGAGTGGTAAACTGTTGAAACAGTTAAGGAAAATATTGAGTGCATTATTAACACCGCGATTAATCGCGGTGTTAATAATAAAACCAAAACCTCTTCAACCGTTTTACCTGTCCGCCTCTGGTGGAACGGTTTACCACCCCCTTATAATTGCGAGAGCAAAAACAATATATTGAATCATTACAATTTCGTTCCGGATTTTCACACAGCCTCTAAATGTCGGGGCTATTTTAAACATACTTTGTGTAACTTCAGTTAATTTAGTTTAGTTTAAATAAATAGGTTATATAGAAAAATACTATGGATAAAAAACAGCGCAACAAAATTCTTACTGTCCTGTTTATCGGCGTTCTTATGGGGGCGCTGGATATTGCTATTGTAGGGCCGGCATTACCGGCAATACAAAAACAATTTAACGTTGACGAAAGATCAGTCTCATGGATTTTTTCAATCTATGTGTTGTTTAACTTAATCGGTACGCCTTTAATGGCAAAGCTTTCAGATGTAACAAACAGGCGGAAGATTTATATACTTGATGTAACCTTATTTGCCATTGGTTCGCTTGTGGTTGCATTGTCTTCAAATTTTACCGTTCTGCTTGTGGGCAGGGCAATTCAGGGATTTGGCGCGGGGGGAATATTCCCGGTTGCAAGCGCTGTTATTGGTGATACTTTTCCTGAAGAAAACCGCGGCAGCGCTTTAGGGTTGATTGGCGCTGTGTTCGGCATTGCTTTTATCATAGGCCCCGCTTTAGCGGGCGTACTGCTGCTTTTTAGCTGGCATTGGCTGTTTATTATTAACATTCCGATTGCTCTTATTGTAATTTATTTTAGTTTCAGTACTATCCCGGATACATCAAATAAACAAAGTAATAAGTTTGACTGGGCCGGGATATCGTTATTAATAATTATTCTTTCAACGCTTGCATACGGATTAAGCCAGCTTGATTCTTCCAACCTTATGGAAAGTTTGTCATCTATTCGAGAATTTCCGCTTTTCATAATTGCATTATTTCTTATTCCGTTTTTTGTTATACATGAAAATAAAAAAACTGATCCGGTACTGAGGATTAAACTTTTAAATCCCTTGCAGGTAAAGCTTACAGGTTTGCTTGCTATGGGCGCAGGCATAAGCGAGGCTGCTGTTGTTTTTGTGCCGCCATTACTTGTTGCCAGGTTCGGATTTACTGCATCCAAGGCGAGCTTTATGCTTATTCCCGTTGTTATAGCAATGGCGGTTGGTTCACCGACTGCAGGAAGAATGCTTGACAAGTTCGGCTCAAAGTTTGTCCTGTTTACTGGAACCGCCCTGCTGACTGCGGGAATGTTCGGGCTTACATTTAATTCACTTAGCATTGTAACGTTTTATATAACTGCCGCATTTATCGGGCTTGGAATGGGATTCCTGGTTGGCGCACCGTTGCGTTATATTATGCTTAAAGAAGCAAAGAAATCCGAAAGAGGTTCTGCACAGGGAGTGCTTACTATTTTTACGGGAATGGGGCAGCTCTTCGGCGGAGTATTAGTCGGCGCAATTGCAGCTTCAAGAGGCGGAGGAGTAATGGGCTTAAGGTATTCTTATTTCTGGGTGGGTGTTATAATGTTTGTCTTATTTGTTGTAACGCTTGGGTTAAAAGACCGAAAAAAGGAATTAGCAAAGTCAGAAGATTAATCCCTGCCCGGAATTATAGGCGTCAAAATAATTATAAAATTTCTCTGTTTCGCCTCTCTAAGGCTCTTGGCTTTTGAGGCTTATTTTATTCCTACGAATGTGCCGCTGCTCTGCAGCTTTTTTTTATCGGATTGCTTTATTTTCTCATTATTATCATGAGTATTGTTCTAAGCCGCTTAGCGGCGAAACGTTAGTAGTTATAATACAATTAGATATTACAGAGCCGCGTAGCGGTGAAACAGGATTAAAATATTGTACGGTCATAATTTTGTCTCTTAAGTTGACGCCTATGCTCATGGGAAGGGCGGAGGTGGGTTGAAGCTTATATATTTAGATATCCGGATATAAAAAATACATGCCACCGCTACGCGGTTTTTAGTATTTTGTTTCCTCTATCTTGCTACTAATATATCGCCTCTATGAGGCGAAAACATAAATAAATTAATTTATATGCT
>JARLHB010000148.1 GCA_031292465.1 Ignavibacteriaceae bacterium | reverse complement strand
TTACATCAGGCTCACCGGTGTTAATGGACAGCTGGAATGACAAAGTTGAAGGTATTTTGGAAACCTGGTTTGCTGGCAGTGAAATTGGAAATGCCGTTGCTGATGTTATTACAGGAAAGTTTAATCCTTCAGGAAAACTTCCGATGACTTTCCCAAAACGGTGGGAGGATTGTTCAGCTTACGGAATATACAAAACACAGGACAGTGTTATTGAATATTCCGATGGTATCTTTGTAGGATACAGGCATTTTGATGCGAAAAATATTGAACCTCAATATCCATTCGGTTATGGTTTATCTTATACAAAGTTTGAATATAAAGACCTTAAAGTTAAAGAAACTGCCGAAAAAGGACAGGTAAATTTTAAGGTAACATTCGATTTGAAGAACTCAGGTAAACTTAACGGTACCGAAGTCGCTCAGATATATGTAAGCGCAGTTGATTCTAAAATAGAACGCGCACCAAAGGAACTGAAAGCATTTAAGAGAGTTGAGCTAAAAACCGGCGAAACAAAAAAGGTGGAAATTACAATAGATAAAAATGCTTTTTCATACTATAGCACTGCTAAGCAAGAATGGGTTACTGACCCGGGTAAATACGAAGTATTGGTAGGAAGTTCATCACGTGATATTAAATTAAAGAAAGTTGTAGAAATAAAATAGCAATAGGTGTTTTAATTCCTGTTTCTTAATGCAAAATAAAATTTATATGAAGGGAAACAGAATTAATATAAGGTGAAGGATAACAAATAGTTGAGAAAATTAATTGCTATTTGAAATATTATTAAATATTATTGAATCAAAAATAAGAAAAGCAAAGGGAAACAAAAGAAACTTCTAGGGATTTAGACAAAAGTTAATGTAGTAATTAAAAAATATTACAGTTCCCTGTAACTGATATATCCCTGCTTTTGTTCATTTAATTATTTGTAGTATAATTACTAATTTTGGAAAGAGCAAAATTTCAATAATATTAATAATATAAAGGCGAAGTAAATGAAGATTGGTAATGAACATAAGATCTTTCAAGAGGAACGGATCCGGGGGATTATGGAAATTCTCGAGAAAGAAAACCGTGTATTGATAACGGATCTTTGCAAGACCTTCGATACAACTTCGGTCACTATTCGTAAGGACCTTAATTTAATGGAGAACCAGGGTTTGCTGAAGAGAACTCACGGAGGAGCAATACTTTTCAAACCATTGTTTCATGGACTGGCACTGAATGAAAAAGAAAAACTTCACGCTGAAGAAAAAGAGCGTATAGCAAACGAAGCTGTTAAGATGATTTCCGTCGGCGATGTTGTTATTCTTGATTCGGGCTCTACTACAACTCAGTTAGCAAAAAGACTGAAAGACTTAAAAGGAATTAAGGTAATTACAAATGCTGTTAATATTGCTCTTGAATTTGCAAACAGCGAAATAGAAGTAGTATTAACGGGCGGAATGCTGCAAAAAAATTCTTCTACATTGATCGGGCCTTTGGCTGAAGATGTTCTTAGAAAAATATCAGCAGATAAATTGTTCCATGGAGTTGACGGTATAGACTATGAAATCGGGCTTACAACTCCTGATATTACTGAAGCTAATACAAGCCGTGTTATGATGCACCAGGCAAGTGAGAATATTCTTCTTGTCGATTCTTCCAAATTTGGAAGAAGAAGTCTCGGTGTTATTTGCCGTGTAAAAGAAATTAATAAAATTATTACAACCAAAAAGATGGACAAACTTGAAATAAAGAAACTTAGTGATTTAGGGGTAGAGGTAATAATAGTATAAAAACTAATAGGTATCATTCATATATAAAGGTAAAAACAAATGAGCGTAAAATGTGTTCTGAGTAGTTTAATTATTCTATCTGTTTTTGTGCTTTTCGGTAAAGCAGCTAACGCACAAACAGCCAAATATCCTAACTTTTCTGAGAGCCAGTTAATATTCCAGGGCGATGCAGGAAAGTGGGACGCGGATAAGGTTCATACATTTTCAGTAGTAGAAGCCAATAAAGATGGTTATAAGTATTGGGCATATTATGGCCTTTCATATTACGGAGGCGATCCGGCTAATAGAAAATGCGGGTTGGCAAGAAGCAACGATTTAGTACATTGGGAAAAATATGACGGCAATCCGCTTATTAGTAATGACTGCAGATGGCCTACTGTTATTTTCAGCAATTCTGTCTTCTATATGTTCTATGCTGAATATAATGCTGATAATGATAGCCGTATTGTTATGGTTACAAGCAAAGACGGTATTCATTTTGGTGATAAAACTGAAGTTGTTGAAAGAGAAAAAGGTAAACAAAATCAGAACCCATTCGCTTTTTATAACGAAAAGGATAAAACATTCTATTTAACCTATTACTGCGGCGATGAAAGAAACAAAGATACAAGTAAGACATGGTGGAGCATAAAGATTAAAAAGAGCAAAAACATTGAAAAATTAGCTGCTGTAAAGCCGAAAACACTTATGAAGTCTCATGACTTGGTTGCTGCTCCGTCAATCGTATATTTTAATAATAAGTATTATTTATTGGTTGAATCAAGAATCATCGGCAGATGGGATGATAAGTGGGTTACATTAGGCTATGAAAGCAACAAGCCTGACGGCAAATATAAACTATTAGCCAATGATCCTCCGGTTTTGCATGACGGAGATGCCTGCGCTTTTGAATATGTATTCAATAATCAGTTATACGTTTTTTATTCCCATTGCCTGAACTTGGATAAGTTTAACTGGGAATTAAGAATGGTAAAGTCTGTTAAATAAATAGTTTTTAGAAAATTCTAAAATTATTATTTGTTGTCTTGCACAAAAGGAGAAGAAGGTAAAGAGAGAGAATTGTTATTGATAAAAATTTATTACCCGGTTTTTATTTAATAGTAAACCTTGTCTCCTTTTGTGCTGATTGTTTTTCGTTTTTTGCACTTCAAACCAAAACCTTCCTCTTATATGGTAAATCTTGCGTATAAATTTTGGACTTTGATATACCTATACTTTGAAATTGGATTAGTTCATTTATCGATATTCCAGAATTTCCAACCATTCGTATAATTTTTAGTTACTGCAAATGCAGCACCAGAAGGAGTATCGTAAATTTTGTTATCTAATTCAAACTTTATCGAATTATTGATTTCCTTCACATATAAAGTGAATATTTTGTTTTTAAAGGTTTTTTCGAACTTATCTCCTTTGCGTGGTATTTTGTGATTTATTTTTTTTCTCTTATTCATATTTAATCCTAAAGTTTTTGTTTTCTTTTGTTTAAATTAATA
>JARLHB010000147.1 GCA_031292465.1 Ignavibacteriaceae bacterium | reverse complement strand
CCCCATGCAGATTTTAGTATCGAAAGTAGACAGGAAAGTTTATTCTAGCAAGGGTCTGAAATCAGAGTTTTATTAAATCTGTCCAAATTAGATTATTATTTAATCTTTTGTCCCATTCCCGTTTTATTTTGGACAGCAGTGTTCTTAATAAATAATTTCATAACAATTCCTTTCTGCTTGGAAAATGAGGCGGGAATTGGTTATTTTAATTTCGCAAATAAAAGGCATACCAACAGTTTACCAGACTGTTAAATACCTATACTTTAGCCTAATATATGCAAATGCCGGTATCCGCTGCCCGCCAGCAGCGGAACCGGTTTTATTATTTTTTTCCAGTCTTATTTATCTCCTTCCTAAATAAATTACGCCATAATTGTGGACATAGTCTATATACCTGTAACCCGCTGCAATTATAATATTATCTTTAATACTTATACTTAACAGCCGGTCATTAGTATTAATTAATTGTTTATATTCAATCCAGGTTTTCCCATTAAAATGACTAATGTCTCCGTATGATCCTGTTATTACAATATCATTTATACCAGAGCCCCGTATGGCATTTGAATAATAACTTGCAATTTCGCCAACAGGATGCCTATACCATGATGGTGACTGTAATGAAGATTTTTCAAATATACCATCGCCAGCCAGATAATATTTTGTGTTAGCAACAAACCAAATTCCGCCAAAAACATAATACAGCCCGCTGTCTGAAATAGCAGTTGCTGTATTACCCTGAAGGCTGTAAAGCTGCCTTGCTGCATAATTATGGCTTGAAGCTATGGCCAGCACCTGCCCGTTATCGCCCCAAATATCTTGGAAGGGCAGCGTTGTACCTGTTTCTACATTTTGCCATGTATTACCCTTATCTGAGGTATATGTAATCAACCCATTATTTCCGACAAAATAAATTTGTTTCCCATCCGAGTCTTCCCAAATCTTATTTGCTGCATCAGCGCCAGTATTGTAAAAAGCCTGCCATCTCAATCCATCAAAATGAAATGGAACAACTGCAGATATCCATATATCATTTGAACTTTTTGCAAATACACAGGTACCGGGACCATAAGCACTGTCACCGGTAGAGCCCGGCGGAAAATATCTCAAGGTATAATATGTCCAATTTTTCCCATTCCACAGAATGAAATTGTATGGATGAGCAAGATCGCTTTTGCCGGTAGAATCTCTAAGATATATTGAACCTGAAGCATATGCTAAGGTATCGTTTATAATTGTTACATCATAAAGCACACTTCCTTCAGCACCTATCGTATCAACAGACCATACAAAACTATTACTGGTTGTATCCGGATGCTTGTTATCCTTAGGTGCTGTAGGGCTTTTGCACCCTTCGCAAGTACAAAGTTCAAAGGCCAAAGTACAAAGTAAAAACAAAACCCTGATCAAATTTCTCACACCTGCTCCTGAATAATAGTTAATAAAAGAACTACATCTGAAACAAGGATATGAAGACCCTTTAATAGGTGATATACCCTGAACTAAAATATTAACAAACTCCCACGAATGGATATTAGGAAAGATATTTATTATTGTCAATAATTAAAATATTAAATTATTGTAATAATATTTTTATCCCACTCTTATAATATTATTATTTCTTAGAAAAATGAAAAGCCTGATTATGGTTTTAATCCGTGATAGCCGGACTGGAGATAATCCAATGCATTGTTAGTTATTTTAAGATTTTCCTCTTTTACAAATTTATCGGCATTCTGCAGGTTGCCATTATAAAACCGCAGCCATAATAAGTTACCTGTTACAAGCCCGTCAAATATACGGTCATCGACAAAGGATTTTACAGTTAAATAACCCCACAAGGTATTCCATCCAAGCGATAAAACTCCGCTGAAATAATGCCCTGTATAAATCTGCCCTGCGCCGGGAATAAAATGAGAAACTATTTCGGCAAAAGGTACTGAGTATTTTTCATGCTGAACATTCTTACAAAATTCAACCATTGTTTTATTAGTATCCGTCATATTAAAAGACTGCGCAGCTTTATCCCATTGGTCGCTGAATATATATGCCCATCCCCTCCAATAATATAGATCCCCTTTTTTGCTTATAAATCTTTTATCACTTTGTAATGTATCAAGCAGTGTAAGTGCGCGTGCAGTGGTCCTTCTTAATATGTTTGCCCTTATTATTTCAATTTTCGAATTGAAAAGCTCTTCATTATTGCCTGCATTTATTTCAGCAATTGTAAAATATAAAATTGCATCGGAAAATTTTGCACCTGCCTTATATGAAAGTCCTATATACTCATTAGCATCATAAACATACTTCTTCCCGCCGTCAAAGAATAATAATCTCTTAAATTCAGTTATTGCATCATAGTATTGTTCGCTATTATACTTTTCAAGGGCATAGCTGTATTGTTTTTGCAAAATATCCTGCGGAAGCGAATATGAAGGAATAAGAATCAATAAAAATAATATGTATTTAAAATATCTTTTCATTTATTTACAGAAGTCAAATACCTTCAGAAAATAATTTTTATCTTCAAGAAATGTTTTCACCTCATTAACAAAATCAAACCGGATACGGGTATTATAAATCTGCACCGCTGATGCAGAGCCATATATATTGCCTGCATAAAACCCGGCGGCAAGCGCACTGAAAATCCAGCCCCTTGTATAATGCCGGGCATTAAAATTATCATAGGCTAAATATGCAGTTCCCAGCGTGGCAATAAACGCCCAAATACCATCGGAATATTCTTCTGCATAAAATTTGCCTGCACCCGGTATTATTGCAGAAAACAAAGCTGCTTTTAACGGACTTTTTTCCGGCGGGTTCTCTTTCCACTCATAAAAATATTTTATTCTGCTTCTTTCCTGGTAAGGGAAATTTTCTACAAAATCATCTTCGTTATGTATGGAAGCTTCAGTTAAAAGGGATGAAAAATTGTAAAGTAAAGCAATACCGCTGTCTTTGGGTATACTTAAGTCGGAATCTTTTGCTATGTATGCATTTCTAAATCTGGCTATATCGCCTTCCTGAAATATTGTCTTAAGAGACAGCATTTGTGCGGGTACGAAAAAATTAGAAGTGTTTTTAATTGTGCCTAATCTTTTTTCCGCTTCAGAAAAATTACACATAGCGGAATAAGAAAGAGCTATTTTAAATTCAATTGTATCGTCAGGGATTGATTTTAAGTACCGTTCATATTCATCCGCAGCGCGCAGATAATCTTTCTGGCAAAAAAGATAATCTGCAAATTTTTTAATATTCACCGGTGAGAATAAATCATTATTACCAGGTTGATTCTTCTCCTGTGAATATATTACTGTACTAAAAACAAGAATTAAGGTAAAAAGAATTTTCTTCATTCGTTCATTATAACAACTGAAGGAGGAATATAATTAATATAATCTCTATCCAAAATATAAAGAGACGGCGGGTCATAAAAATGGCCGTCCCCTACCCTGGGATAATGATTCAGTTTTCCTGTAAAATTCATATCCCTCGTAAACCTGTCAAAAAACATTAACGAGCCCTGAACTATATTTGTCTTTTCCACAGACTGTATAAAAAAGTTAGAGCAGGTAGGGCTAAAGGAACAGTTGTCTCCGTCAACATCAGATATAAAAATCCAATATGCATTTGCAAAGGATTTAAGCACAAATCTGCCCGGACTGTTCAGGCCAATTGAATAATCCCTTTGTGTAGAAGTACTATTTATCCTGTAGGAATAATCTGCCTTGCCCCATTTAACCCAATCTGTTTGAGCAGATGTTTTTATGCTGGGAAATAATATTAAGGTTAAAACAGTTATGAGAAATTTATAACCGGTTACGTATATAGTATAAGAATATAGTACATTTATTGGTTGCATCGACCTCCCCTTAATCCCCTCCTTATAAAAGAGGGGAAATTTTTTTACCACGGGTTGTATGAATTTCCCTAATTTCATATAATTTACTTTAATTTAACGGGCAGCCTTGCTAAGCCTTTCTTTATCCGCAATACGGATTAAAAAAATATTGTTCGTCTAATAAGGCTCTCGAGATAACATTTTCTGAGTTCCAAAAGTACCTTCATAAATTTCAATTATTATAGTATCCTGCAAATATCTTTCAACCTTATACTCCCTAACTTAAACATAACCGCCGTAAATTTGAATAGCTTCAGGAGCGCATTCAACGGCAATTTTAAAGGCATAAGTACGATTACTGATGTTTAATTATGCGGGGGTAAAAAATTTATCCGGCTATGTAACGGTATATTCCGGCAGGAACTTTCCCATTTATCTCACAGTCAATGTCTAATGAAGCGCTTCGGTTTGTGCAAATTCTTTTACAATATCACATTTAATTAATTGTTCTTCTGCCATATCCAAATTCATAGCACATCATTTTGTTTGTTTTTTATTAATTTTGGTGATATAAAATCCGGAAAGAATAAATCCAATATTAACCAAAGCTTATAAATGGACGAATTTGTCCAAGAAAATAATCGATTATTCTTTGTTAAACAATGATATTAAGCTAAAAATTGCCTGCGTCACTTATGTAGCAGATCAATTTTGTACTAACAAATGAATTCTTATATTAGAGCTAATAATAATTAAGATGTGAAAAATGGGTGATGAAACTAAAACTACGGTTCAGGAAAAAAAGGTGACTCAGTTAAAGGGAATGACCTTAGATGAGTTAAAAAACTTTTTTGCAAGTATAGGTAAACCACGCTTCAGAGGCGAACAAATTTTTAACTGGCTTTATAATCATCTTGTTACAAACTATGATGATATGTCCAATATACCCAAGCTGCTTAGAAACGAGTTAAAAGAAATAACCGAGCTGAAAACTTTGGAATATGTAACTTCTGAGGCTTCTCCTATAACAGGCACAAAAAAGTATATCTTTGAAACCAATGACAAGCTTAAAATAGAATCAGTTGTAATACCGGAAGAGAAGAGGACTACAATCTGCCTTTCCACACAGGTAGGATGCCCTCTGGACTGTACATTCTGCGCTACCGGTTTAATGGGTTATAAACGGAATTTAACAACCGGTGAGATATTTGACCAATATCAGCTTGCTGCTAAAGATTACGGCAAAGATAATATCACCAATATTGTCTTTATGGGAATGGGTGAACCTCTTTTAAATTATAACAATACCGTAAAAGCGCTTAGAATTTTTTCGGAGGAGCTGACTACCGGAGTAAGCATTAAAAAAGTAACGGTTTCTACTTCCGGAATTGCCCCTAAAATCCGTGAACTTGCAGATACTAACTTAAAAGTTAAATTGGCTTTTTCGCTGCATTCCTGCTTTGAAGACATAAGGTCCAAGATTATGCCTATCAATAACAAATACAGCCTTAAACAAAATATAGATGCTATAAAGTATTACGCAAAACGTACCGGGCTTAGAATTACTTTTGAATATATAATGCTTAACGGCGTTAATGACAGGGAGGAAGACGCTAATGCCTTAATAGGGCTTTGCAGCGAACTGCCTTCAAAAGTAAATATTATAACTTTTAATTCCTTAAAGCATATGAACCCGACAGGGTTTGCAGCGGAACTTGAACCCACACCTATTCAAAAAATTGATGAATTTGTAGAAAAACTGCGGAATAAAAACATAACCGTGATGATAAGAGATTCCCAGGGAGATGATATTTCTGCTGCCTGCGGCCAGCTTGCAATAAAATATGAATAATTTTTGTTATCTTTCCGTTATTCATGAAAAAGTTGACTCACGACGAAATATCACAGAAGAGGAGTACCCTTGAGACTCTGAACGAAGTAAATAAACTGCCTGTTTATGTTTTGCTGGACAGCATACGAAGCAATTATAACGTAGGCTCTATTTTCAGAACTTCGGACGGGGCAATGATTGAGAAACTCTATTTATGCGGCTACACACCACATCCGCCCAAAAAGGAAATCCTTAAAACGGCATTAGGCTCCACGGAAAGCGTAAAATGGGAATATGTGAAAGACCCAAAAGATGTTGTCCTAAAGCTGAAAGCTGAAGGCGTAAAAATATGCGCATTGGAACTTACAAGCAAAAGTAAACATTACTACGAAACCTCCCCTAAGGATTTCCCCCTCTGCATGATTGTAGGCAATGAAATTACCGGTGTGTCCCAGGAGCTTATAGACTTATGTGATTTTTCACTTGAAATTCCGCAATACGGAATTAAACAATCACTTAACGTGGCTGTTGCTTACGGCATTTCTATTTTTGAACTGAGGAAGGTTTTTGATAAAACTTGCGGCTGATACCCGGTTTAACCCGCATTTGTAAAATACTCTTCGCCGTTATCTTTGATATGAATCATTAACAAATTTGCCCTTACAAGTTTTACCAGCGTTCTTGAAGCGCGCCTTTCGGATAAGTTTGCAAGGCTGCTTAACGTTTTAACTGTTATACTTTCATTCCTTGTCAGGTAATCAAAAACAACTTTTTCTATAGGGCCAACCGAATATTTTTTTAATTGAAGTTCATTTGTCTGCGCTCTTAATATCCGCACCATTTCTTTACTTGCCTGGATGCTTTTATCATTTACACGGATTGTTACAACAGCTTTGTTAATATCAAAATCGGTTAAATAATCCTGCAGCCGGTGGGGTTTTTTATCGGATTCCGGA
Organism: Ignavibacteriaceae bacterium; assembly: GCA_031292465.1. Taxonomy (GTDB): domain Bacteria; phylum Bacteroidota; class Ignavibacteria; order Ignavibacteriales; family Ignavibacteriaceae; genus FEN-1297. The sequence goes on along the minus strand of JARLHB010000147.1, from coordinate 1,216 downwards.
ACTTCAACCACTACTATTTCCTTTCCATTCATATCAATATATTCAATATTAAAATCCACGGGAGGTTCACAGCAGTTTAATGCAGCGTCACTTATTAGTTCAGTTTCGGACTTTTCACTCTCTACACCGACTATATCCTTATTGTCATCTATTCCGAAAAGTATAAATCCGCCTTTGGTGTTTGCAAAGGCAATCATTTCTTTTGATATTCTTTCCGCAGTTGAAAATTTTCTTTTAAATTCACAATGAATATTTTCGCCGCCCTCAATAAGCTCTTTCAATTCGCTTCTTTTCATAGGCTGCCTATTCAGGGAATAATATTACATTATTAAGCCTTGTAAGAGCAGTACCTGCCCTGCGTAAAACATACCTTGAACTTGTATTAGGTTGGTGTTCAAGCGGAGATGGAATAACTGCTGCAAGGCGCGCACATTCGTTTGTGGTTAAATTATCAGGTTCTTTGCCGAAATAGTTTTCTGAAGCTTCTCTAATTCCAAATATGCCGTCGCCCCATTCTATGGCATTAATGTAATTTTCCAGAATTGTTTTTTTTGATACTTCTTTTTCAAGCCGGAAGGTGACAAGTATTTCTTTTGCTTTCCTGAAAACGCTTCTTTCGGTTGAAAAATATAAATTTTTAGCCAATTGCATGGTAATTGTGCTCCCCCCGCGTATAACTTTTTTTCTCCTCTTATTTTCCTTAATTGATATATTAAGCTGGTTCCAGTCAATTCCTTTATGCATAAAAAACGCGTCATCTTCCATTGAGATTGCAGCTCTAAGAAGATTTGGGTTTACATCCGCTATACTTACCCATGACTGTTTCGGATAGAATATTAAATTTTGTTCTAATGCGCGTTCTTCCATTACAGAAGTAATTCTTAACCGTGAGTACTCAAGCAGGGGTATTTCAAACGATGGTATGGAAAAATAAATTAATGCAAGGACGTACAAAAATAAGCTTTGAAATTTTCTCCTTTTAATTGAAGGCAGAACAATTCCAAAGAGCCTGCCCATTTCATTTTCCGGGAATTGGGTTATTGTCATTTATCTATCAACCTGTACAAAAACTTTTCAATTCTGAATCGCAATGCTTAAACAAGACGCCTTATCTTTCAATACGCTTGTTCCCTCTTCCCCTTATCCTAATTAATGTATCAGCATTTGCAACTGCATTATTATTCATTAAAGCATTTTCGCTTTTCTTTGCATTATT
>JARLHB010000146.1 GCA_031292465.1 Ignavibacteriaceae bacterium | reverse complement strand
TTAAACACAATAATAAGAAGAAGCAAAGGCCTTTTGCGCTTTATTGATGATTACAGAAACCTGACAAGAGTCCCGGTACCTAATTTTCAAATCGTTCATCTTTCATCGTTATTTGAAAAGATTAATAAATTATTCTCGGAACAGTTAAAAGAAAAAAATATACAATTCACTTACACTACAGAACCGGCAAACCTTGAAGTTACTGCCGACCCGGATTTAATTGATCAGGTAATAATTAATTTAATACTAAACTCGGTTCATGCTGTTGCAAATGTAACAGAGCCTAAAATAAGTTTATCAGGAACTATCGATAACTATGGGAAGGCTGTTGTTCAGGTTACAGATAACGGCAACGGAGTGCCGGAAGAATTATATGAAAAAATATTCATCCCGTTCTTTACCACGCGAAAAGAAGGATCGGGGATTGGGCTCAGCTTATCAAGACAAATAATGAGGCTGCATAAGGGTGGAATTACGGTAAAATCAACTCCCGGCGTAGAAACTGTTTTTACGTTAAGATTTTAATTGTTATGAATTGTAACTCGTTATTCGAAATTAGAAAATAAATTGTTAAAACGGTTAACAATTTATGTTTTGGTTAAAGTAGCCGCGACTCAGGAGCCTGAGTGAAAATTGGTTTTGCATGAAATAAATTGAAACAAGTTAATATTTATGATTCTTGATTAACGAGCGGTAAACTGTTAAAACAGTTAAATAAAAGTTTGATTATATTATTAACACCGCGATTAATCGCGGTGTTAATAAATAAACCATAACTTCTTTAACCGTTTCAACGGTTTCCAAATTTTTCATTTCTATTTCGAACAAAGGGCAATTTGAATAAAAAAAACCGGACAAATGTATTGTCCGGGTTTTAGAATATTAATAGAACTAACATAACTGCTGTGTGAATATATCCTTATTGTATAAATATTTTACTTACTTCGACCTCCCCTTAATCCCCTCCTTAGTAAGGAGGGGAGCGGCTTTAGCCGGGGGTGGTAAAAATATTGGCAACTTCTTTAATGTTTTATCTTTATTCTTTCTTCCAATTCACACAACCAGCTAATGATGTAATTACCAAATTTTTACTCTCTTGTCAGACGGCCTCCACATTGGCTGGCCTTCTTTAATTCCAAATGCTTCATAAAAATCAGGTATATCGCTGAAGGGGCCGTTTACCCGCAGAAAATTCGGCGAATGCACGTCTGTCAGTACCTGGTTAGCTGTAGCTTCAGGCCTGTAATGCCCGAGCCAGGAATAAGCATATCCAAGCCAGAATCTTTGGGATGGAGTTAAGCCATTAATTGTTTTGCCTTCTTTATATTGTTCGGTTTTTTTAAAGGCGTCAAAGCCAATTACAAGCCCGCCAAGATCGGCAATGTTTTCGCCCTGTGTTGCACTGCCATTAATGTGCATGCTGTCAAGGACTACATAATTATTAAACTGTTCAACCATCAGTTTAGTTCTCTCGGTAAATTTCTCTCCGTCCTGTTTAGTCCACCAGTCTGATAAATTTCCTTTTTCATCATACTGCCTGCCCTGGTCATCAAAGCCGTGCGTCATTTCATGTCCGATAGTTGATGCGCCTGCATAAGAATAAATAACAGCATCGTCCAGCATTGAATCCGGCACACCGGGAACAATAAACATTGCCGCCGGCAGAACTATTTCATTGTTAGAGGGGTTATAATAAGCATTATAAGTCTGCGGAGTCATATTCCATTCGGTTCTGTCCACAGGTTTGCCTAATTTATTTATATCCCGCTCAAACCAGAAAATTCTTGAATTGACTGTATTCCTTGCGTATGAATCACGGTCAACAGACAATTTAGAAAAATCTTTCCATTTATCAGGATACCCAACTTTCTTAATTATCTTGCTTAATTTATACAGAGCTTTCTCTTTAGTTGAATCTCCCATCCAGTCAAGTTTTTTAATCCTGTCTGCAAAAGCAGAAATCATGTTATCCACAAGTATTTCATATCTCTTTTTAGTTTCCGGCGAATAATATTTTTTCACGTAAACCTGCCCGAGAAGCTCGCCCATAGCTTCTTCAACAGCATCCTGTACGCGTTTCCACCTCGGCCTTTGTTCGGTTACACCGGACATTATAGTTCCCCTGAAATGAAAATTTTCTGTATCAAAAGCACTGCCCAGCCTGTCAGCATAGGAGTTAACCAGTTGCCATTTTAAATATGCTTTCCATTGGTCAATTGAAAATTTATCAACGGCTTCGCTTAATGCTTTATAAAATTCCGGCTGGCCGACAATTATGGAATCAACATTTTCTGCGCCGATGTTAGTAAAAAATTGTTTCCAGTTTATCGATGGGGATATTTTCTGAATATCACTTACAGCCATCTTATTATAGTTCCGGTATGGGTCTCTCAGGTCCTCCAGCTTTCTTGAAGAGTCTGCCAAAAATATTTCAATCTGGTAAATTGAGTTTGCAATATTTGCCGAACTACTTTCGCCCTCGCCAAGCAGCCCGATTATTTTATCAACATGCTTTTTGTATTCGTTTCTTATATTCTCTGTACGGGCGTCATTTCTGAAATAATATTCCCTATTTGGCAATCCAAGTCCGCCCTGCCATAAATACAATGCCCACTGATCACTTTTCATTTGGTCCTGGTCAACAAAAATACCGCACAAAGCATTAACGCCTTCCTTCTGCAAAAGCGCCGCTACCTCAAGAAGATCATCTTTACTTTTTATAGAATTAATTTTATCTAATTCAGGTTTTAAGACTGAAATGCCCTGTCTTTCAATGCCGGCTGAATCCATCCCCGAAAAATAAAAATCACCCACTTTTTGTTCATTGCTGCCTGCAGATGATTTCGTATTTTCTGATTCTTCCAATATTGTTTTTAACCTTGTATAAGTTTCTTCCTGAACAAGATTCCAGATTCCCCATGCTTTTTCAGTTGCAGGGATAGGATTGTTTTTCATCCACGTGCCTGTTGCATATTTAAAGAAGTCAACACCCGGATTGATTGTTGAATCAATTGCCTGTGTTAAAAAGTCTCCTTTTTGAATTTCCTGAGCCAGGCCGGAGTTAGCAAAAACACCGGCAAAAATAAAAATGCTTGTTAGTAATTCGATTGTTTTCATAATGTTATTTATTATTGTTAAATAAGGATTTAATTACTGTTAAAATAATGAAAAATAATATAACACGGATATTTCGGCAATATATTTGAAGAAATGATTTTAAATATAAAGAAGCCCCGTTTAAGGAGCTTCATATAAAGTACAGATCCGGATTAATAATCATAAATCCGGTGTTTTTTCCTTTTCCATAGCCAGGCTTGAATAGAATCTTGCACACAGATTCCTTACTCTTTCACTTCTATCTAAAACTGATGCCTGCTTAACAGCATAAACGGCTTTACCTGTTCCAATTTTTGCCAATGACAATGCGGCCATAATTCTTGCGTCTTCATTTTTTTCACTATTAAGCATCTTCATTAAAGGAATTATTGCCTCTTCAACTTTGTACTCCCCCATAAAATATGCACAGCTTATACGCAGCCCTTCATTATCGGATTTTATACCGACAAGATAGTTACTTACTGCATCTTTTGTTAATATGTTTTCATCAGCCCGTTTTTCTGCCCGAATGTTTACAGACGAAATACCTAATAACAAGACGGCAGCCAAAATTACTATATTAGTTTTCATATCAGCATTACCTCTTTAGTTATTATTTAATTAATTCGAAGGCTAATCTAACCACTTTATATCAAGAAGAACGTTTTTTATGACGAAAGGCAGACGTAAATGATTAAGCAGCATTTAATAAAGATAGCAGGAATGCAAGGAATAAGCTTTTTTGAGTCCAAATAACTTATTTAGGGCTAATAATAAAAAAAGCCGGTTTTAACCGGCTTTTATAAACGCAAGTTGTTTTTTAATTATCAGTTACCCTGATACAAACCAATAACATTACCATCGGGATCTTTAATTAGTGCATAAGCGCCCATAGCAGGAATTATGGTTTTCCCTCTAAAAATGTCCCCGCCAAGTTCTTTTGCCTTATCTAAGTATTCCTCAACAGCATTTACCCTAATGTGGAAAATTGTAGTATCGCCTTTAGCTATGCTATCGGACTTTCTTAATCCAATGGTAAACCCTTTATGCGTATTATATAATAAATATCCGTTTCCAAACGCCTTAAATTCCCAGCCAAACAGTTTAGAAAAAAATTCTTTACTCTTATCAAGATTAGTTGAAGGAATTTCTGCATGTGCTAATAAATCCGATGCCATATTGTATTTCCTAAAAAAATTAAAATATCAAGGAATTAAAATTATTTTGATTTAATATACTTATAAGTTTCATAATAATAAATATCATAATACAAACAGTTGATTTTACTCATCAAAACCCGGCCTTACAAAGCTGTTAAAACCGGG
>JARLHB010000145.1 GCA_031292465.1 Ignavibacteriaceae bacterium | reverse complement strand
AAATTCGCATATTTTGAATCAACGTATCCAAGGGCTATTGGTTTATCTAAAACAGGGCTTACTGTGCCGCTTGTAATTGAGCCGATTTTTTTGCCGTCGGCAGTTAAATCATAACCATGGCGCGGAAAAGCCTTCTCATCGGAAATAAGGGGAACTAATTTCCGCTTTAATCCTTCGGCTTTTGCCTTTAATAAGGCTTCTTTACCAATAAAATCATTTTTATTTAATTTTGTTATCCAGCCTAAACCTGCTTCAAGGGTATTTGTAGTCTGGTCTATATCATTGCCATAAAGGCAGAAGCCCATTTCAAGCCTTAACGTATCTCTTGCACCGAGGCCCACCGGCTGAATATTAAATTCTTTGCCTGCTTCAAAAATTTTATTCCAAACTTCTTCAGCAATTGCCTCATCGCCTTTAAAATAAAGTTCATATCCTATTTCACCGGTATATCCGGTTCGGGAAATAAGCATATCATGGCCGGCAATTTTTGCTTCAAAAAAATGATAATATTCAAGTGTAAGTTCTTTATCGCAGACTTTTTGAATTACTTCTTTAGACTTAGGCCCCTGAACAGCAAGCAGGGAGTACTCATCGCTCTTATTTTCAATCTTAACGCCAAATTTATTATTCTGCAGCATCCAATCAACATCTTTATCTATGTTGGATGCGTTAATTACCAGCATATATTGGCCGTTATACAATTTGTATATTAATAAATCGTCAACAATGCCTCCTTCCGGATAGCACATTGCAGAATATTGAACTCTTCCCGGGAAAAGTTTGGACGCATCGTTTACTGTTATATACTGGATAAAGTCTAATGCTTTATTTCCTGAGATGAATACTTCTCCCATATGGGAGACATCAAAAACACCTACGGAATTACGCACAGCCCTATGTTCATTTAAAATAGAAGTATACTGAATAGGCATCTGGTAACCGGCAAACTCGACAATTTTGGCGCCGAGCTTTTCGTGTATGCTGAAAAATTTTGTTTTTTTTGTCATTTTATTTGTTTGAGTTTAGTTTATTCCAGTCTTTTAGAAATTTATCTAACCCTATATCCGTAAGCGGATGATTGAATAATTTATTAATAACATCAAACGGCATTGTACAAACATCAGCGCCTATCAGTGCCGCATCAACTAAATGCAGGGGATGGCGGATACTGGCAACCAGCACCTGGGTTTCAAAATCATAATTCCTGTATATCTGTACAATCTGTGAAATCAATTCCATGCCGACAGAACTAATATCATCAAGCCTTCCTACAAACGGGCTTATATAAGTTGCGCCTGCTTTGGCAGCAAGTAATGCCTGCGAAGCTGAGAAACACAGAGTTACGTTTGTTTTAATTCCTTCATCGCTTAAAGATTTAACTGCTTTTAATCCTTCTTTTATAAGGGGGACTTTTACTACGATATTCTTATGAATTTTTGAATATTCTAAAGCTTCTTTCATTATTCCATTGTAGTCCGTGGAAATTACTTCTGCGCTTACAGGGCCGTCTACTATTGCAAGTATTTCGTCAAGAAGTTTTCTAAAGTCCTTGCCTTCTTTGGAAACCAGGGAAGGATTGGTTGTAACTCCATCTAAAATTCCGAGAGCTGCTGCTTCCTTAATCTCATTTATATTCGCGGTATCTATAAAGAATTTCATATCATTGTCCCGTTTTATTTATAAAGTAATAAATTTTGAATTTCATTTTTCTAATTTACATCATCAGTTAGTTCTTTTAAGGTTTTCCTTGAGAAAAACTTAACCTGGCCAAGAGGCATGCTTTCATCTTCTTCAATTTTTAAGCGGATGCCGTATTTAAACCGGAGTCTAAAGAATGTTTTTATCTTACCTTCCTTTAACTTAGAAGCCAAAACCGGGTGGCATTTGGCAATAATAGATCTTTCTTTTGATTTAGTCTTGAACCTTTTAATCCAGTCTTCTATGTTGTAAACTAAATGCGAATGCTTGGTAAGCAATCCTGTTCCCAGGCAATAAGGACATACCTCTTTCATTGCCTGCATGATATTTTGTCTTATACGCTGCCGCGTTATTTGTACAACTCCGAAATCAGACATAGGAAGTACTGATACTTTTGCCCTGTCTTTACGGAATTCTTTCCTTAGTTCATCATATATCTTTTTACGGTTCTTTTCATCTTCAAGATCGATAAAATCTATAACTATAATACCGCCAATATCTCTCAAACGGAGCTGCCGGCAAATTTCTCTTGCTGATTCTAAATCTGTCTTTAATGAATTTAATTCCTGTTCCTTACTTTTTGCATACCTGCCGCTGTTAACATCAATTACTACCATAGCTTCGGTATGATCAATAATTAAATACCCGCCGCTTGGTAAAGAAACCCTTCTTCCCATTAGGGTCTTTATTTGTTCTTCAATCTTAAATGCGTCGAATATTGAATTATTCGATTTAAATAATTCTATTTTATCTGCAAGATTGGGTTGAACTACCTCTACATAATTCTTTATCTGTTTAAATAATTTTCTTGAATCAATAAATACTTTGGAAATATCTGTGGTAAACAAATCCCTTATTACGCTGGAAGTTGTATTAAGATCCTGATAAATTAAAGAGGGAGGCGTTTCGGACTTAATAGTCGATTGTATCTTTTCCCAGGTATCCATAAGATTTTTTAAATCTTCTTTCAGGGATTCCTCGGGCTGATTCTTTGCAACAGTCCTGATAATAAGTCCAAAATTATTAGGAAGTATTCCGCGGGCAATATGCCTTAAGCGTCTTCTTTCTTTGAATTCGGAAATCTTTTTAGATATTCCTACCTTGTTATCAAAAGGTAATAAAACGCAAAACCTGCCCGGCAGGGATACGGAAGAAGTAACCCGGACGCCTTTATTATTAACAGGCTCCTTGGTTATCTGGATTAAAATTTCCTGCCCTTTATGCAGTTTAGGAATTGCATTATGGTCTATAATTTCTCTTGGCGGCTCTTTAACCGGAATATTTGGTGAACCTTCTTTGGAAGATAAGTCATCATCTTCCTCATCATCTACTTCATCGTCTTCACCTAACATATCCTGGAATTGCTGGGTGCGTGCGCCGATATCTGAAAAATGCAGGAAAGCATCGTGTTTCATGCCAATGTCTATAAACGCGGCTTTTATCCCCGGTAAAACTCTGGCAACTTTCCCCAAATAAATATCACCGACCATACGCCGGTTTTCCGGATAATCAACAAAAAAGTCGACTAAGTTCCCATCTTCTGTGATGGCTACGCGTGTTTGCGTAGTTGATGAATTGATAATAATTTCTTTTATCATATAAAACAAACTCTTTTAATGAAATTAAATATTTCATATTAAAAATTCTAAAAACGCTTCCGGCAGTTCCGTAATTTTTTCTTCGGAAAGCTCCGGCATGCCGGAGCAATTCTGGCGGAAACAAATATTTACCCGTACAATGGATAAAATTAAAAAATATTGCATATCTACCTTCCATATAGTCTATCCCTTTATTGACCTGTATATCAATAAATAAACAGAGAAGAGTAATTATGCTAAGATGTAACTTATCCACAACGAGCCTGTTTAATTAAATGTAAACCTAATGTATAATAAGCCTAAAACTTTACTTTAAGAATAAGAACTGTGGCGCTATTCATTATATCGCCAAAGTTTTTATTCTGATTTGAACATTGTTAAATAACCATATTGAGACAGAGATTAATCTGTCTCAATATTAAGATTAACCTTCTGTAACAGGTGCAGTTTCATGGTCATTCTCTTTTAACAGTTCTTTCCTGCTTAATGAGAATTTACCATTTTCAATCTTAAGTAATTTAACTGTAACTTTATCGCCTTCTTTGAAGTAATCTGTTACTTTGTTTACTCTCTTATTATCTATTTGAGATATATGTAACAAACCTTCCTTACCGGGAAGAATTTCAACGAATGCGCCAAAGTCCATTATTTTGGTAATAACACCATCATAAATTTCTCCGACTTCCGGAGTTGCGGTCATTTTTTTAATGTATTCTTTACACTTTGAAGCGCTCTCTTTATTAGGAGATGCAATATTTATTGTACCATCGTCGTCAATATTTATATCAACGCCAAAAGTTCTTTGCATTCCCTGAATAGTTTTTCCACCGGGGCCTATAATTAAACCAATTTGATCCTGTTCAACTTTCATAGTGATAAGTCTGGGTGCAAATGGTGATAGGTAATCCCTTGAGGTGGCAATTGCTTCATTCATTATACCAAGTATATGGAATCTGCCGTCCTTAGCCTGTCTGAGAGCAGTTTCCATGATTTCGAATGAAATTCCTTTT
>JARLHB010000018.1 GCA_031292465.1 Ignavibacteriaceae bacterium | reverse complement strand
GCAAAAAACCGCGAGTATGGTAAAGCAATTCTGCGCATTACCGGCGAATCGAATATTTTTAAAGATGTTGATAAAAATTCCACTGTATGGATGAGCCATGGCGACTATCTGACCCGCCTGCCTGATAATTTCAAAGTAATAGCAGAATCAGATCATTCACCCATTTGTGCAATCTCTAATGAAGAAGAAAACATATACGGAGTTCAGTTCCACCCTGAAGTTATGCATACACAGGAAGGGACAAAGATTATCCGTAACTTTTTATATACTATATGCAGATGCAAGGGGGACTGGACCCCGCGCAATTTTGTTGAAAGCAATGTCAGCCATATAAAAGAGCTGGTTGGTAACTCTAAAGTTATTTGTGCACTAAGCGGAGGTGTGGATTCCACTGTTGCAGCCGTTCTGGTTAAAAAAGCTATAGGCGAAAACCTTATATGCATTCACATAGATACCGGGATGATGAGAAAGAACGAAAGCGCTCAAATCGGCGCTATGTTTGATGAAAAGCTGAATCTTAATCATTATCATGTAGATGCTTCTGAAAGATTTCTTACAAAATTAAAAGGCGTATCCGACCCGGAAAAGAAAAGAAAAATTATAGGCAGCACTTTTATAGAAGTGTTTGAAGAAGAAGCAAAAAAACACGGCGATGCAAAATTTCTTGTGCAGGGTACGCTGTATCCTGATGTAATTGAATCAGTGTCTGTAAAAGGAGTTTCCGTTACTATTAAGTCTCACCATAATGTAGGTGGGCTGCCGGAGAAGATGAACTTAAAACTGATTGAGCCATTTAGAGAATTATTTAAAGATGAAGTAAGAAATGTCGGCCGGGAATTAAATATTCCTGAAGAGTTTATAGAGCGCCATCCGTTCCCTGGACCGGGCCTTGCTGTAAGAGTATTAGGAGATATTACAAAAGAAAAGCTTGACATTTTACGTGAGGCTGACGATATTTTCATCAATGAGATTAAAACTGCCGGACTATATAACAATATCTGGCAGGCTTTTGCCGTATTACTGCCTGTACAGTCTGTTGGTGTAATGGGTGATTCAAGAACATATGACAATGTCCTTGCTTTGCGGGCGGTTACATCGGTGGACGGTATGACGGCTGATTGGTTTAATTTTGATTATAATTTCCTTGGAAATGTTTCAAATCAGATTATTAATAGAGTCCGCGGTATAAACCGTGTAGTTTACGATATAAGCTCAAAGCCCCCATCAACAATTGAATGGGAATAAAACTTGGATCAGAAATATCAGTTTGACCATAAATTGAAAATTGCAGGGGATTTTGAAGCACAGGGTAAACCGCTGCATGCCGCACAGATATATAATGCCCTCCTTGTAGAAAATCCGGAGTCTGTTGAATTATATTTCCGCCTTGCAAATCTTTACGAGCAGATGGGTAATATTACACCAGCCGCAAATTTGTTAAAAGAATTTCTTGAAAATGATCCCGAAAATAAAGAAGTAAGGTTATTTCTGGGTCAATATTTTTTAAGAAATTCTAAATGGGATGAAGCTGTAGAAACATTAAGCTATATACTTCCGCAGGATGAGCCTATTGTTTTCTTCTTTATAGGTTATGCGCACTTTATGCTTAAAGAATATGAGCTTGCAAAAATAAACTTCATAAATTTTGTATCTAATGACAGGCAGTCGGAACTTCTTCATGAAGCGAATATTTATCTTGCAAAGATAGAGTTGATATTTAAAAACTTTGAATCTGCTCTTATCTATGCAAAAAAAGCTGACGGCATGTATTCCAATTATTGGGAGTTAAACAAGATTTATGCAGAGACATATTTTAATCTTGGAATGTATGCTCATGCAGTAGATTTTATAGAAAAAGCTATAAAACTTAATCCGGACGAATCAGTTCCGTATGAATGGGCGGGGAAAATTTATCTTAAACTGGGGGATTATTTAAAAGCCGAGAAAAACTTTCTAAAATATATTGAATCCATTGAGGATGCTTCATCTGATATTTACACTAAACTTGCCGAAGCTTGTTTAAAGGCTCAGAAGACACAGGATGCGCTTGCTTATTATGATATTGCAATTAAGCTTGACCCGGAAAACAAAACAGCCCTTGCGGGTAAAACCCGTGCCTCTTCTCTATTAAACAACAACGTGGTTTCTGATGGTAAAATTTAAAGAGCTTTTAATTGTAATACTTATCTTATTTTTCACAGGGGCATTTGCTCAATCAATACGGGATACTGATAATGTGAGTATCAGGTTTAACAAAGCCGTCCAACTGTTTGATTCCTCTAAGTTCGAAGATGCTTACAGAATATTCGATGATATTATAGCCCACAACGTATTTAATTCTTACACCACCATATCTTATATCTTTGATGGCAAATCGCTGCTTAACGTAAAAAAGTATGAAGATGGGAAAATTGTTCTATATAAATTTCTTGAAAAATATCCCGATAGCAAATACATTGATGAAGCAAAAATAACGCTTGCTCAAATATTTACGGAACAACAGGATTTTTCTGGTGCATTTGATGTGCTTATTTCTTTAATAGATACTTCCTCATCACCATTTTATATCAAATATTCCAAAACAAACGCTGAAAAAATTGCTATTAATTATTTATCCGTCAGCCGGCTAAAAGTTGTATATGATAGTCTTGCCGGAAAGAAAGCAAAACCGTTTGATCTTCTTTTGCTTGGTAAATTCTATTTAAAGAATGATAATAAAAAAGAAGCGAGAAATACACTCTCAGAGCTTCTAAAACTTTATCCGGAATCCGAAGAAAAAGGCGAAGCTGCCACTTTATATAATAATATTGAAGCCAATAATCATTTAGACGGCTCTCCTTTAATTGCTGCGTTACTTCCTTTAAACATGCCCGCTAATAGTGAAGATTATAAGACTATTTCAGAAATCTTAGAAGGTATTAAATTCGCATTTTCAGAATTCAATAACCAGTCGGATAAAAAAGTCGGGCTATTAATTGAAAACACAGAAAGAAATAAAGAACAGATAGAAAAGCTAAAAAATGATCTGGTAAAACTTCCAATGCTAAAAGCG
>JARLHB010000144.1 GCA_031292465.1 Ignavibacteriaceae bacterium | reverse complement strand
TGTCGCAAATATCCGCTTTTATAAAAACCGCTTTCGGATTTATATTTCTCTCAAATCCTGTTGAAAAATTATCTAAAATAAAAACTGTGTGCCCTTCATTTATAAATGCATCTGAAACCTGGGAAGCTATAAACCCAGCTCCCCCTGTTACTAAAACCTTCATTTGTTATTCCTTTTGTACAGATTAAATTCAGAGATATATTCTTTTACTTTAGGATGAACAAGAAAATCAATCGGCATATTGCCGGCAACACGCTGCCTTATTTCGCTTGAACTTATTTCTATTGCAGGCGTATCTACAAAAATTGCAGAGTGGAAATATTTATCAATAGTTACCGGCTGGACTGATGTTTTTCTTCTTAGTACAATCAAATCAGCCAACTTTAAAATTTCATCCGGTTCTTTCCATGTATTAAAATCAATAATATTATCATAACCAATAATTAATTCTATCTTATCATACTTCTTTTTCAATTCTCTAAGCGTATCAATAGTATAGGATACAGATTCCCTTTTTATTTCAATATCGGAATATTCAAAATAAGGAATATCCTCAGTTGATAATTGAACCATTTTAAGCCGGTGTTCTGCGCTAATATTGTTATAATCAACTTTATGAGGCGAAATAAATGCCGGTATAAAAACTATCTTTTCAAGGTCTCTAATTTCTTTTACTGCTTGTGCGGTAATTAAATGTCCTATATGTACCGGGTCAAACGTTCCCCCGAATATTCCTACTGGCTTCATTTAAGAAGTTCCTTATATTCAATGAATAGATTTGTAAATCTTTCGTGCATATTCTGGCTGCAATATGCAAGGCTTTCTTTACCGGATAATTCTACATAAAGATTTTTAAAATCTTCAATTGATTTAATCATCATATAGTTTCCCAGTACGTGAATCAGATTCTCATGCTTGTTCACTTTAGCAAGAAGATAATCATAGGTTAAATTATCCCATGAAATATCTAAAAACAATTCTTTGTTAAATGAATTAAATCCTATGAATGCAACTTTACCGTTATTTGTTTTGCCAAGTACAATAACCTCGTCCTCAATTTGCAGAAGATTAATGGCCTTTAGTATATCTTCATGCGTAATACCGATTGAATCTGAAAAGATAATTATATTATTATCGTTTTTGCTGAAGTATTTATCAGACATAGTTTTAAGAATGCTTTTCTTATCTGATGTATCGCCGAAAATAGTTTGGAAGCGGTTATTGTTTAACACTTCAGGCAGAAATTCCTTATCACTGTTATCAAGGCATGAAATAATATTAACATTCTGAGGCAGCCGCTCAAAAATTTCTGTATAGTTCAGGACCAAAGTTGAATATAGCAATTCAGAATCATCTTTTGAGAAAGATTCGAAACCGGGTATAGATTCCTTATTAAACTTGGGAGAATTTGAAAACAGGTAAACAGAAGAATTTGATTTCATAACTTATTTCATTTGAGACTGTGCAAGCAGATTTTGAATAAAGGACCTGTAATATTCAACATCCTTTTCATAAAATCTCCTGCTGGATCCGGTTGAGCTCTTTAGTTCCATTTTTCTAAACGCTAAAGTTGTAGCCGCTCTAATATATAATTTCCGTACGCTTTCATCAACCCAGCCGGATTTATTCCGTTTTGATGAATTTAAAATATCCAGGTGGACTGCAGGAATTAAACCGTTCATAGCTTCTTCCAGCAATTCCTGATAAATAATTCTTTTTTCACTAAATATAGCAACAGAAAAAACAATCACAAAAATAATTACGGTAAAAAATACAAATATAAATCCGATAAGAGTAGTTGATTCAAAACTAACGCTGTAATTCCATGCAAAATGAATGAACATTGCAATAAAAATTCCGATAGGGGGGAATATAATTTTGTAGAATATGTTTTTGAATTTTGAATATCCAAGGAAAGCGCCGAATATAGCCGTTGCAGCGCAGTGCATTATGCCTGAAAACAAAGTACGTACAGTTACTATTGTTATCCATGCGGGAAAGGAAGCACCGCCGTAAGCAATAAAATACAGAAAATTTTCCGTCATTCCGAAACCAAGCCCTATTGCGCCGCCGTATACAATTCCGTCGGTGGCATTGTCGAATTTCTTATTCCTGAAAACAATTAACAGGAAAAGGCCTTTTGTAATTTCTTCCACAAACGGCGCAACAAGAATTACTTCAGTCCTTTCAAGCTGTACTTGATTAGGTATGAAGAAAGAAAGGATGTAATAAACAAGACTGCTGCCGATTATTGCAAAAAATATTGCGCCGAGGCCTCCCCATAAATAGTTCTGAAGTACGAGCCAGAAAGGTTCCCTATCGTATCGGTCATATCTCCAGATAAGAATCAGATAGACTAACATTGGAAATATTGCCGCAAGGGCAGACTCTAAATAAAGCATCCGGTATTAAGAATTTGTTAGTTAGAAAATATCAACGTATTAAACGACCACCTCCGGCTTCAGCCAAAGGCTGATCAGCCGCCCCCTACTTATTAAGGAGGGGAATAAGAGTAGCCGAAATTTATGTTATCAAGCTATGAAATATTAGATATAACCAATCGTTAAAAATTAAAATATCTTTTGCATTATCTAAGATGAACATGAGTACTTTATTTTAATATAGTAAGTAAAATAATAGCGGCATAGCCGCGAAATGCTTGTAGCTGAATTATGTCCTGTAAAAATCAAAGAGCATCATAGATGCGGCATGGTGTATCGCACCATGTCACCCCTCTGGGGCTTTAATATTTTCTGTTTTGCATTTGTACTACAAGCATTTCACCCCTGACGGGGCTAAAAAATTATACTAATTTATTATTTTGTAAAAGAATATTTTTTATTTATCTATTTCGAATAATGAGCACATATAATATGTTAGTTCTAAAATTAAGTCAAACGATTTGTTCGGGTATCCTATCTTTTATTCTTTCAGCCAGCTAATCACTTCCTTTAGCGATGGACGCTTTCCGTATGATAAAATTCCTACCCTGAAAAGCTTGCCTGCCGCAATAATAGATATATAAATTGATGCTGCCATTATAAATACTGATACCAGTAATTCCCACAAAGGAACCGGGCCTATGTTAAACCTTAGTATCATTATTGTCGGAATTGTAAAAGGTATGTAAGATAAAATATGAACAAATGCAGAATCGGGATTTTCAATGGCAGGCAGCGCAAAAGCGATAGGCAGTATCATAGCTAAACTAAGGTAACTGGTTATTTGCTGTGCTTCCTGCTCGGTAGATACAATTGAGCCGATACCCACAAATATTGCAGAGTAAAAAGTAAATCCAAGCGCAAAAAATAAAAATATAGGCAGGATATTATTAAAGACTTCCGGCGGAACGGCTGAAGTGCTTGCTAAGACACCTCCAACCAGAGTCCAGACTAATACTTGCGTTAATCCCAAAGCGCTTAATCCTAAAACTTTTCCTGCCAGCAGTTCATTTGGCGTGCAGCTCGAAATAATTATCTCAATTAATCTGTTCGATTTTTCTTCCAGCAGACTTCTTACCAGCATACCGTCTGATGAAATGACCATCATCATTAAAAGGATTATGAAAATAAGGGACGTAAAAAACATTGCGAGAAAATCCTGGTGTGGCCCTGTCCCGTTCCTTTCAACTTTAACCGTTTTAATATCTGCATTATTAGAAATAAATTTAATCAGAGAAGGGTTTGCGCCTTCTTTCATTAATTTTAATTCAAGCCGTGTATTATTAAAGGCTTCTCTCAGATTACTTAGGTCTTTAATATTATCTGTTTCCCTGCAACGGTATTCAATAGCACAGGAATCATTCACATATCGCTGAATTATAAGACATCCTGCTATCTGTCCTGAATTTATACTTCCGTCGGCAGATTTTCTTATCGCTGAAAAATCTTTATTCTTACCTGCAAAATTTAAAAGCACATATTCCGGCTGGACGTTATTAAGTCTATTTTTCCCCATATTTTGTTCCAGAGCATTATAATAAACGCCGGAAGTATCTATTAATCCGATTGCCTTAGTAAAATCTTCATGATGGCCTGACAGCATTGTGGGTACTAAAGTAAATGCTATTATTATTGCCGGAGTAAGAAACAAAGAAATAATAAATGTTTTTGTCTTTACCTTTTCAAGATATTCCCACTTTGCAATATTAAAAGTTTTATTCATCTATATAGAACTTCTTTTTATTGCGTCAATAAAAATTTTGTTTAACGTAGGCTCAATTATGGAGAATTGAGTAACAGCAACCTTGTCGATGATTGATCTTAAAAAATCTTGCGGCAGTATATTATCTTTAAGCTGAATTTCTGCATAACCGCTGTAACAGTCTGCATGTGCAATAAACGGACTAGAATTAAGAACCGATGAGTCGCCTTCAAACTCTATTCTTATATTATTAGACCCGGACTGTTTTTTAATTTGTGAAAGGCTGCCGCTGCAAACTTCTTTCCCTTTATTAATTAAAAATATATCGGAACATAGTTTTTCAGCAGTATCCATCTGGTGGGTGGATAGAATTATAATTTTTCCGGAATTAACAAAAGAAAGCAATATCTCTTTTATAATTTGCTGTATAATCGGGTCAAATCCGCTGAACGGTTCATCAAAAATTAATAATTTGGGATTATGAACAACAGATGCAATAAACTGTACTTTTTGCTGATTCCCTTTGGAAAGTTCCTCAATCTTTTTGCCTTTGTAATTCTCAATCTCAAGCTTCTTTAACCATTTTATGGATTCATCAACGGCTGATTTTTTATCCATATTTTTAAGGCTTGCAAAGTACAGGATGGTATCAAGGACTTTGCTTTTTTTATACAAGCCTCTTTCTTCAGGCAGGTAACCGACATAATTAAAGAATTCTTTAGTAAATGATTTCCCTTCAAAGAGAATTGTACCCGCGGAAGGTCTGATTATGTTAAGTATCATCCTTATTGTAGTAGTCTTACCTGCGCCGTTCGGGCCGAGCAGCCCGAAGATTTTGCCCGGCTCAACATTAAAGGAGATATTATCTACAGCAACCGTATCTTTAAATGTTTTAGTAAGATTGGTAACTTGCAACATAAAATAGCTGTTATTCTGCTGTGAATGTTTAAAAATGCTATAATCAAATATATTATGATATACTTTTAATTAAAACGCAGATGCGTCATTTTAACTAATTATATTAAAATCTATGAATATTTAGTGCTAATTTTGCAGTTTTTTAGGTAAATCATTCGCCCAATACACAATAAATATTTGATTATATACCAAAGTATGGCTATATTTTCGTCTGTTTTTTTTCTCTTTCTTAAGAAGATTTGATGAAAATTAAAATTTTTAATCTAAGCGACGGTGTTCATAATTTTAATTTTGATGAAGCGGTAAAAAACATTGAATTAAATGAGCCGTTCTTTGGAAACATTTTAGTAGAAGCAGAGTTAAGTAAAGCTCATGGCCAGTTGGTACTTTCAGCCAAATTAACGGCTAAAGCCAATTTTGACTGTGACAGATGCAATACAAATTTTGATTCTACTATAACAAACACATACAAGATGGTTTATTTAAGCGGCATGGAACCTGAGGAATCTGACTCTATAAATGTTACATATTTACCTCCGGATGCCGATAAAATAGTACTTGATGATGATGTTCGGGATTTTGCTTTATTGGCCCTCCCGATGAAAAGGCTTTGCAATGAAGATTGCAAAGGCTTATGCCCAAGATGTGGAAAGAATTTGAATGAAGGAGATTGCGGCTGTAATCATGAAACAATGGATGACAGGTGGCTTCCTCTGATGGAATTAAAAAATAAAATAAACAATAATTAAAAACAGGAAAAATAATGCCAAATCCTAAACGTAGATGGTCTAAAAGTAGAAGAGATAAACGTAGGACACATTATAAGGCTACAATCTCGGCGCTGGGTACGTGTTCAAACTGTGGTGAAATGAAGTTGACACATCGTGCTTGCCCTTCCTGCGGCTACTATAATGAACGTTCAATGTTTATTCCTAAAAGCTAATATAAATTATTAAATCCTACTAATGTCCAACTCTGATTCTGACAAGACTAGATGCAGAATAATTGTAGATGCAATGGGGGGCGATTTCGCCCCTTACAGCGCTGTTGTAGGTGCTATTCAGGCTTCTACCGAGAACAGCAAGATAGAACTGTATCTGGTTGGTAAGTCTGAAGAAATTCTTAAAATAATTTCTTCAAACAATCTTTCTTTTAACAAAGAAAATATAATTAATGCTGATGAAGTTATAGGTATGGCTGAAGGGCCGACGGCTTCTTTAAAAGCAAAGCCGAATTCATCAATAGTTGTAGGAACAAAGTTAGTCCATGAAAAAAAAGCCGATGCTTTTGTAAGCGCCGGGAATACCGGGGCTGTAATGGCTGCTGCTACTTTAATTATTGGAAGAATTCCCGGTGTAGGCAGACCTACTATCGGGCAGCCGATGCCGAACACTACAGGTATATCAACTTTGTTCGATGTAGGTGCAAGCGTAGATTCCAAGCCAAGGCACCTTCTTGAATACGCTATAATGGGTACAATTTTTACAAAAGAAATTTATGGAATAGAAAATCCCAAAGTAGGTGTCCTGAGCGTGGGCGAAGAAGAAGCTAAGGGAAACGAAGTTACAATTGCAGCAGCGGCATTAATAAAAAAAACAAATTTGAATTTTGTCGGCAATGTTGAAGGCCGGGATATTTTAAAAGGTACTGTGCACGTTGTTGTGTGCGATGGCTTTGTAGGAAATATCGTACTGAAGTTCGGTGAAAGCGTTCTGGACTTTCTAAAATATAAATTTAAAGACTATGCAAAGAAAAGCCTTATAAACAAGTTGAAAATAGGGCTTGTTAAAGGCAGCATGAAAGAAATTCTGAAGGATTTTGATTATCAGGAGTATGGAGGCGTTCCATTGCTTGGTGTTAATGGAATTTCAATTATCGGTCATGGTTCCAGCACTCCAAAGGCTATTAAGAATATGGTATTCAGAGCGTATGAAATGTACCAGAAAGATTTGATACTAAAGATTGAAAATTCTATCAGACAATATTCTAATTTAACTTAATCGGAAATAGGATGAGAGAAAAAAGATATAATGCTATCATAACCGGTGTGGGAATGTATGTACCTGAAAAAATTTATGATAATGCATACTTCGAAAAAATTGTTGATACAAATGACGAATGGATAAGAACGAGAACAGGCATAAAGGAAAGAAGAATTCTTGACAAAGGCGGAACAAGCGTTCTTGCTACAAAAGCTGCGGAAGATTTGTTAAAATCGAAAAATATGTCTGCTGATGAAATTGATGTAATTATTGTTGCTACTGTAACACCGGATATGTTTTTCCCGGCAACCGCCTGTCTTGTCCAGGAAAATATAGGTGCGGTTAACGCATGGGGCTTTGATTTATCCGCAGCTTGCTCAGGATTCCTTTTTGCTTTTCAAACAGGTTGCTCTCTTGTGGAAAGCGGCGATTATAAAAAAGTTATGGTTATAGGTGCAGATAAAATGAGTTCCATAGTAGATTATACAGATAGGAATAATTGCATTTTATTTGGCGATGCAGGCGCTGCTGTTCTAATTGAACCCACAGAAGATAAAAATTACGGGCTGCAGGATTCTTTATTAAGAGTGGACGGATCCGGCAAAGATGTATTAAATATGAAGGGTGGCGGCAGCCTTAATCCTCCAACCCATGAAACAGTTAATAATAATATGCATGTCCTTTTCCAGGAGGGGAAAGCAGTTTTTAAAGTAGCTGTAAAAGGCATGGCCGATATATCTTATGATCTTATGAAGAAAAATAACCTTACCGGTGATGATATTGCTTACTTAGTTCCACATCAGGCTAACCTTAGAATTATCGGTGCAACTGCAGAGCGGATGGGCATAAGCCAGGATAAGGTTATGATAAATATTGACAGATACGGCAATACGACTGCTGCAACAATACCGTCATGTTTAGCTGAATATTACAGAGCCGGCAAAGTAAAAAAAGGTGATAAGATTATACTGTCAGCTTTTGGAGCCGGTTTTACATGGGGCGCTTCGTATCTTGTATGGTCTATGGATTAATCTTAAGAAAATTATCATAATATAAATATGTTTAAAAAAGCTTTTTTATTTCCAGGTCAGGGCTCCCAATATATAGGGATGGCTAAAGACCTGTATGATAACTCAGTTGAAGCAAAAGAAATGATAAAAACCGCAGACGAAGCTCTCGGTGTAAATTTATCATACATCATGTTCAACGGGCCGGAAGAACAACTAAAGCAAACAGAATTTACGCAGCCGGCAATATTTTTGCACAGTGTCATTTTATTAAGTATTATCAGGACGCTGAATATTGAAGCTTCTGCAGGCCATTCTTTAGGCGAGTATTCTGCGCTTGTTGCCGCAGGCGCAATACAGTTTTATGATGCAGTTAAGCTTGTAAGGGTGAGAGGTAAAGCTATGCAGCAGGCCGGAATTGAGAAACCCGGAACTATGGCTGCAATAATCGGGCTGGAACCTGCAAAGGTTGTTGAATGCTGTATAGAAGCATCGCAAATAGGAATTGTTCAGTGTGCAAATTTTAATTCACCGGGACAGATTGTAATATCCGGAGCAGTTGACGGCGTAAAGAAAGCGATGGAACTTTGCAAAGCTAAAGGCGCAAAACTTGTTAAAGAACTTGTTGTAAGCGGCGCATTTCATTCTCCTTTAATGGAATCGGCTCAAACAGCGCTGTTGCAGGAATTAGACAATACAAATATTTATGATGCAAGATTTCCTGTTTATGCAAATGTTACTGCACAACCGGTTATTAAAAAAGAAGAAATTAGGAAATTACTTTTCGAACAGCTTAATTCACCGGTAAGATGGGATGAGACAATCGCCAATATGATTAAAGACGGCGTAGATGAGTTCTATGAGGTTGGTCCCGGTAAGGTTTTGCAAGGACTGGTTAAGAGAATAAATCCTGAAGTTAAATGTTATTCAATTGACAAATACTCTGATGTGGAGAAATACATATAATGGCAAAAATATTCACGAAAGAAATTAAAGGGTTAAAAATAGACCCGATTATTTTTACACTAAAGTTTAGCTGCCGGTGCAACGGCGAATGCTGCTATTACGGCGTTTATACTGATCTGAACGAAAGCAAATTAATTCTAAGTATAAAAGACAAACTCATTCCGTTGATGGATGAATCACAGACAACAGATGTAAGCAAATGGTTTGAAGCGCCTGAAAAAGATGAAGACTTTGAGTCTGGCGTTGCTGTGGGTACCGAACTGCATAATTCCAAATGCGTCTTTCTGGATAAAGAGGGATTGTGTACGATACAAAAACTTGCCATGATTAATAATGAACCAAAATGGAAATACAAACCTCTTTATTGTATATTGTTCCCGTTAACCATTTATGAAGGAGCAATGACAGTGGATGATGACCATATAGAAAGGCTTAAAACCTGCAACAGGTTTCCTACTGCATCTACCACTATTTTTGAAGCCTGCACAGAGGAACTTAAACATTTCTTTGGTGAAGATGGTTATGCAGAATTAGACGAATACAGGAAAGAATATCTTGCCGGAATAAAAGACGAAAAAAAATCAGAAAGTTCAAAAGAGGTAGCGTGATGTTGAAAGGTAAAAGAGCTATAGTGACGGGCGGTACCCGCGGAATTGGAAAAGCAATAGTTCTGGAATTAGCCTCTAAAGGCTGTGATGTCGTTTTTACGTTCCAAAGTTCAGTGGAAGCTGCTAAATTGGTCGAAAATGAAGCAGAAAAATACGGTGTTAAGATTTTGGGTTTACAGGCTGATGCTTCAAAGTATGCCGAGGCTGAAAAAACGGTTAATTTTACTTTGGAAAAGTTGGGCGGTTTAGATATTTTAGTGAATAATGCAGGAATAACTAAGGACAATTTGCTTATAAGGATGAGTGAAGAGGATTTTGATAAGGTTATTTCGGCAAATCTTAAGAGTGTCTTTAATTATACAAAAGCTGTTGCTAAGCATATGATTGGCCAGCGTACGGGAAGAATTGTAAATATATCTTCTGTTGTAGCTATTATTGGTAATCCCGGCCAGGCAAATTATGTGGCTTCCAAGGCCGGTGTTATAGGCCTTACAAAATCCAATGCAAAAGAACTTGCATCGAGAAATATAACTGTTAATGCTGTTGCACCCGGTTTTATTTTGTCT
This sequence comes from Ignavibacteriaceae bacterium, assembly GCA_031292465.1. Classification (GTDB taxonomy): domain Bacteria; phylum Bacteroidota; class Ignavibacteria; order Ignavibacteriales; family Ignavibacteriaceae; genus FEN-1297. The sequence goes on along the minus strand of JARLHB010000144.1, from coordinate 2,801 downwards.
GATATGACTGAAAAATTAAATGACAAACAGAAAGAAGCAATTATAAGTACCATTCCTTTAAAGCGGATTGGCACGGCAGAAAATGTTGCTAAAGTAGTTTCGTTCCTTGTTTCGCCTGATGCCGGGTATTTAACCGGACAGGTAATTTCTTTTGATGGCGGAATGGCGATGTAATTAAATTACCTTTATGAAGGGTAATAATAGTTTTGTTTTATCTGAGATTATGATAACCTCACCCTTAACACTGTCCTTTACAAGAGGAGGGTGGCTTTAACTGGGTGAGGTCGTTTTTAATTTCCATAACAATTAAAGGCGATACAGTTATACATATAATATAATTATGTATTATGTTAGTATAATTTTTTTCAACAATAAATAATAAATAAAATATACAATAGGAGAAAAAGATGGACGTTGAAGCAAAAGTAAAAGAAATAATTATCGATAAGCTTGGGGTTGAAGAATCTCAAATTACACCTGAAGCATCTTTTACTAATGATCTGGGTGCTGACTCCCTTGACATCGTTGAATTGGTAATGGGTTTTGAAAGCGCTTTTCAAATCTCTATTCCTGATGAAGACGCTGAAAAAATCGGCACAGTTGGTGACGCTGTAAAATATTTGTCGGAAAAAGTAGGTTAAGATTTTTCTTGCCGGGAATATCTTTTCCCGGCCACTTTATTAATAAAAATAATACCTTAACCTCAATAAATTTCTCGCTGTTTAATTCTATCTAATTCTTTGGAGCAATATATGGATAAGAGGAGAGTAGTTGTTACCGGTATGGGGGCGATTACTCCAATCGGTCTTAGCGTTCAGGAATTTTGGGCAAACTTGCTGAATGGTGAAAGCGGGGTTGCTCCAATTACTAAATTCGATGCTTCAAATTTTGAAACTCAATTTGCTGCTGAAGTAAAGAATTTCGATCCTGAACAATACCTGGATAAAAAAGCCGTTAAAAGGATGGATCCTTTTACCCAGTATGCTATTGCCTCTGCCGATATGGCCGTCTCTGATTCCTGTATAAATCTTGAAAAAGTTGATAGAGAACGTTTTGGCGTAATTTTCGGAAGCGGAACTGGCGGCATGGTTACTAATCAGCAGCAGCACTGGAGTTATTATGAAACTAAAAACCCGAAATTAATCAGCCCCTTTTTTGTTACTATGATGATTTCGGATATTGCTGCCGGGCAAATATCAATTAGATTTGGATTAAAAGGACCTAATTATGCTACTACTTCAGCATGTGCTACTTCATCTCATGCAATTGCAGACGCATTCTTTTTAGTTCAGCGTGGAAGTGCGGACTTAATGATGTGCGGCGGTTCGGAAGCGGCTATTATAGAAATGGCTATAGGCGGTTTCAATGCAATGAAAGCCCTTTCCAAATGGAACGACCGTTACAAGGAAGCATCACGTCCGTTTGATAAAGACAGAAATGGTTTTGTAATGGGTGAAGGCGCAGGAGCAATTATTCTTGAAGAATATCATCATGCTCTTAACCGCGGTGCAAAAATTTACTGCGAAATAGCAGGCGCAGGATTAACCGGAGATGCATATCATGTTACTGCTCCGGCTCCGGGCGGTGAAGGCGCTGCCAGGTCTATGAAAGAAGCTATAAGAGATGCTGAAGTTTCAGTTACCGATGTTGATTATATAAATGCTCACGGCACCTCTACGCCTTATAATGACGTTAATGAAACTACTGCAATAAAAACTGTATTTGGGGAACATGCATACAAACTAATTGTAAGCTCAACCAAATCAATGACCGGGCACTTACTTGGAGCAGCGGGCGGTATCGAAGCGATTGCTACAATTCTTGCTATAGCTAATGATATTACTCCGCCAACAATAAATTTAACAAATCCCGACCCCGAATGCGATTTGAATTATAGCCCTTTAAAACCGACTAAAAGAGTTATTAATTGCGCAATTAGCAATACATTCGGATTTGGCGGGCATAACGCATCTTTGCTATTTAAAAAGTTTAAGGAATAAGTGTGGGTAAAGTACTTTCCTGGATTCTTGAAAAATTAAAGCAGCGGGAAGAGAGAAATAAATCCAAAGCCATTTCCCGTATTCTCACTCCTCAAAAGTTTGCAGAATTGGAAAAGATTATAGGCTTTAGCATTAAGAATAGATCATATTTCGTTCAGGCATTAATGCACCGTTCTTTTTTGGAGAATAATAGCGGTTATGCCGTATCCAATGAAAGGATGGAGTTCCTGGGGGATTCAGTATTAAATTTAACTGTTGCGGAATATTTATTTGACGAATTCCCTGACAAAGATGAGGGCTTTCTTACTAAGGTTAGAGCAAAATTAGTTAACAGGATAGCCTTAGCTGAAGCTGCAGAGCGGATAAATCTGGCGGACTTCCTGCTTATAAGCAAAAACTTATCAAATAATTTTCAGAATGGTTCAAGAACAGTTCTTGCAGATGCGCTGGAAGCTGTTATTGGAGCATGCTATCTTGATAACGGCTTAAAAGCGGCACAGGCTTTTATTGAACGCATTTTAGTTGACCCCAATATTAAAGATGGTGTTTATTTAATTGATGAAAACTTTAAGAGTCAGCTTTTGGAATATGCACAAGCTAACCATATGGAAAACCCTATTTATACTGTAATAAAAGAAGAAGGCCCGCAGCATAACAGAATATTCACCGTTGACGTGCTTATTGGAACTGTTGAGTACGGTGTTGGAAAAGGAAAGAATAAAAAATCTGCTGAACAAAGCGCCGCACAAGCTGCATTGGAAAAAATTGCTCACCCGGAGAACTAGTTTATCAATAATCTTA
>JARLHB010000143.1 GCA_031292465.1 Ignavibacteriaceae bacterium | reverse complement strand
TTCAGCGAAGCGAAACATGGCTTTTATTGTTCATGGCTCGCCTCTGTTTTTGTGATTATTTGTTGAAGAAATATAACTAAACTAAATCTTTATAGCTTTTATGGTGAGCCTTCTTTTTTATTTGTCTTTTGGACAGGCTTGCCTGCTGCACTTAAACCCGCGTCCTTATAAAGTATTTTGAAAATAAAACAATCATCAGATTTATATATATTAATACACCTTAAAATAATAAAAACAGCCCTGTGAATGGGATTCAGCTTACTAAGGCAGTTCCCATAATGGAATATCAATTATAAAGATTTAGCATCAGGCTAAAACAAATACTGTATAGAATTATATAATGAAATATTTTTTTTGCGAAAAGGATGTAAAAAGTGAAAATACTTTTAGTTGATGATCATGTAATTATCAGAGACGGAATAAAATTGCTTCTTAAATCCGATCCATCGCTGGAGTTTGCCGGCGAAGCGGGTAACGGCAAAGAAGCCGTAACTTTATGCAATGAGCTTCATCCTGATATAATTGTTATGGATATTGATATGCCGGTAATGAATGGCATTGATGCAGTTAAGGAAATCCGTAAAACCAACAAAGATGTAAAAATAATTATCTTATCCATGTATGAAAACGAATCATACCTGCGGGACTGCATAGCCGCCGAGATAAATGGCTATTTATTTAAACTGGAAAGCATGGACACGCTTCTTCAGGCTATACACTCAGTTTCTTCAGGTATGGAAGTGTTTAGTCCGGGAGTAATACGAATTATATCAAAGCATTTAAACAGGAAAAGCGCTGCCGAAACCCTGAACATAAAAACAGATATACTCTTATCTGAAAGGGAGAAAGAAGTAGTTGTTCAAATAGCAGCCGGTAAATCAAATAAGCAAATAGCAGATGATTTATTACTAAGCATATTTACAGTTAAAAATCATAGAAAAAACATTATGCATAAGCTGGGGTTTAAAAAAGTAACTGAGTTGATTCGTTACGCAATTAAAATGGGTTATGTTAATTAAGAGTGTTTTAAAAGTAATTACTGTAGAGAACTGTGAAATTATAAAGAACTAATCAGTACCTGTCTGTTTCAAATCATTTAAATAATGATTCCTCTTCCCAAATAAACTTCAATTATAAAATATAGCAGAGCATAAACAATCTGGCAAAACAGCCTGATTTGTATCCGGCTATCCAACTTTATTATCCTTTTATATTTCTAAATAGTAATAGCGCAAAAGAGCTATCAATAAAAGCTCCAAAGGGCTATCATCATATTTAACCGAAATTGCGAAGATATAGGAGTAAAACAATATTTCATTGTAATAGGGAAATCGGGAATTGAATATGAAAGGCATAGTTACTTTAGTTTCGATAATAGTAATCAGCACAATTAGCAGTGCACAGATCACAAAAGATGGGATAGAACAGTTATTAATAGCGCAGGGAATAGATAATCCAAAATCGCAGGCTGAAAATCTTTATAACCAGTATACTGATAATAAACAATTTGACATAATGGAAATGAATAAAGCTTTTATGGAAAGCGCTTTTAGCGGCGTATGTATGGGTTTCTACCAGGCGCGCAACTTTAAATATAAAAAAGTCGGCTGGATGCCGCAATTCATGCAGGACTGGTACTCAACAAAAATGAAAACCGAAACAATTTTTGGAAAATCATTTACCTGGCAAAAAATCTGGCGTGAATCCGATTATATGTCGGACAGGCTGGCTTATGAAGATTTGAACAGATTTTATAATAACAAATGGTACCTTACGGCCATTACTCACCTGTTCTTAAAAAATTTAGCAGGCACTATGGTTAAGGATAAGATGAGACTTGGAAAATTATTTTAACAAAAAAGTTATATGCTTACCCGGTAATTCCATTCCGTTTTTTAATAACTAAAAAAGGAGAAGAACTTTACGATAATATAGCAAGGTGAAATTTAATTTGATATGTATGCAAGAATGTATAAGATTTATTAGTGCCAGATTGATTGTTATAGTATTCATTTTTTTTCTATCGACAATTTACTCTTATGCTCAGATGTCAAAAGAAGAAGTATTAACTATATTATCATTGGAAGAATACAACGGGATAGGCAATGCAAATGACATTGATATAATCTATGAAAGGTATTTGGACCAGGTAAGTTATAAACCGAATGATTTAATAGCGGGGATTGGCAATAGTATACTTAGCGGTTTTAGCCTTGGGGCGGAAGAAAGCAAAGAATTTAAGTTTACCCATTCCGGATGGCTTCCTGCATTTTTGCAGGATTGGTACAATAGCCCCCCTTATAAGAATGGAAATTTCCTATATCAATTTGTTAGCTGGCAGGAGGTGTGGCATGAGGTTGATTATGTTACTGACCGTAATGCGTATGAAATGTTAAAGCAATACTTCAGGGGCAAATGGTATTTTGCGCTGTTAGTCCATTGGTTATTTAAAAATGTTTCAGCCACTGTAGTACGTGATAAGTTTAAATATGACGATTTTTCTTATAGTTTTAAATTGGATTTATTTCTTACTATTTCAAAATAATAATTTTTATTTCCAGTCGTAATTTTCCAATTAAATAGCTGTCAATACAAATCTCTAAGAAATGATTGCCATTCAATATGCTTGCGGGTCTCCCGCAATCATTCTCCAGACTGTTAGAAAAATTATCTGGATATCAAGCCAGAATGACCAGTTTTCAAGATACCATAAATCGCACTCTGTTCGTTTGGTCATCATGTTCATATCCTTGGTTCCACCGCGGAAGCCGTTAACCTGCGCCCATCCGGTTAAACCCGGTTTTACCAGGTGACGCCACATGTAGGAATTAATTACTCCTCTTAGTTCTATATTTTCTTTGGCATCGTGCGGACGCGGGCCAACAATTGACATTTCACCTTTAAGCACATTTAAAAATTGCGGCAGTTCATCAAGACTGAACTTTCTTAAAAATTTGCCGAACGGAGTAATTCTTGAGTCATCTTTATTCGTAATCTTGTAAGTCCCCTCGGCTGGGACCGGTTTCATTGAACGGAATTTATAACAGATAAAACTATCCCCCCGCCTCCCCCATCGTTCAGCCTGGTAAAATACCGGGCCGGGGTTTAAAATTATCTGTAATATTGTTAATAGCGGCCATAGCCAGCTAAAGACCAGAACAAAAACCAGAAGCGTGAAAACAATATCAAAGCTGCGCTTCAATAAGCGCCAGTGAAGTTCGTTAATGGTTTCTTTCTTTAACGATATTATCGTATACCTGTCTATCATATCAACTTCATACTTTTCAGACAGGTACTTGAAATAATCAGGAATGATTTTAACACTTGTAGCAAAATTTCTGCAAACGTCAATTATATAGCCCAGCTTTTCGGAAGCCTGATTAGGCAGGCAAATAATAACCTCATCAACATGGCGCCGGGTCAGAACGAGATGCAATGCGTCTATAGTACCCAGATACTTTTTACCAAAATAGCTGGCTTCATTATCGTCTAAGACTCCTATAATTTTGTATCCTGCGGATTTATTATCCATAATTGTATTGTAGAAATTTATACCTATCTCGCCTCCGCCGACTATAAGCATGGAACGCGTATTCATGCCTTTTTTTCTTAACTTTTTTATTACCAAATGGTAAAGATATTTCTGAACCGAAACAGTCAGGAACAGTATCACGGTAAAGTAAATAACCAGTAAACGCGACTGCCCGAATTCCTTGGATAAAAAAAGAATTAACGCACAGGCAATGGCCTGCGTTAGTATATTCTTCATTATCGGAACAAGTTCAAAGCTAAAGTCTCTTGTCCTAAAGTCCCCGTAAAGATTAGTAATGAATGAGGAATAGAACCAGATTATTGTAAGCGTACCAATAATTAAATGGACATCTGAATATTTAAATATTCTCGCCAGGTCGTATGAAACTAAACAAAGAGATGCAATAAATGAGATTCCCAGCAAGAGAACATCCATAAAAAACCGCACCATATGTAGAGCTTTTCTATTTGACATCATATCGATACCCCTCCTATATAATTATATAAATGCGAAACGTAAAAAATCTTATTCTTATGTATAAAAAATGATTTGACTTAACTGCTGCTTAATTCAGCAAAACAGTAATTACTTCTACTAAAACTTTATGAATTACTAACTCATGTTACGCAGTATTGTATTTCAATAGCCCCGCCATTTATGGCGGGGGTTAGTTGGAGAAAGACAATATCGGCTTTAGCCGCATAGAAAACACTATTTGGGCTAAAGCCCAACGTTTGTTTTGTTATCTTACCCACGCCATCAATGGCGGGGCTAATAGATAACTGATTTTTGCGTAAGGTGAATTACTAACTAAAATCGGACGGGATTTCATTCCTTTATAAATGGAACTTTATACTAATAATAAGAATCAGGAAACTGGCCAGGCAGCTAAACGCAGATCTTAAAAATGCAGAAATATACGGACACTGAAGTGTTATAAAGCCGGCTGCTAAAATCACCCCGGCATGGAGAATATATATAAAATAAACCTCCCCGCCGCAAGCGGACGGGGTATCAAGACAATGGTCAGAATAGCATTAGTT
>JARLHB010000142.1 GCA_031292465.1 Ignavibacteriaceae bacterium | reverse complement strand
TTTAACTATTACATTATGTGCGCGCTTAACAAACTCTATCCCGGAAATATTCTTTTCCTGATGCACTCCGGTTGTCCCGCTTACGGAAACGCAATAAACGAACCCGCTGCTTTTTTCGTCCATCAGTTTAATCCTTTCATCGGAGGTAGTTGGAGTAACGAGAAGTATAGTATCAAGCCCGTTAAATGAATTTCCGAAAAAGCTGTCGTACTCCTCAATCGGTACATCAGGAATGATTACTCCATCAACACCAGATGCTTTTGCCTGTTCTGCAAAACGGCTTACGCCGAATGATAAAACTGGATTTGCATATCCCATTAAAATAATGGGCTTACCGGTGGCTTTGCGTATTTCTTTTACATAGTTAAAAGTTGCTGTAAGGTCAATTCCATCCAGCAGCGCTTTGTATGATGAATTCTGGATAATCGGTCCGTCCGCCAGCGGGTCGCTGAAAGGAAAGCCGATTTCAATCATGTCCGCTCCGGCTTCAAGTATGTTTAATGCAAGTTCCGTGAAGTTATTTTTATCAGGGAAACCTGCAGTAAGAAATACGGAAAGGACTTTTTCATCTAATTTATTTTTGTTACTAATATATTCTGTTAAAGTAGACATTTAATATCCCAAACTTTTTTTAATTGTGTTTAAATCTTTATCACCCCTGCCGCTTACATTAACAATAACAATTTCATCTTTATTTGTATTGGGCATAAGGTATTCTAAGTAAGCAAGAGCATGTGCTGATTCAAGAGCAGGAATAATCCCTTCCTGACGTGAAAGCATCTCTGTTGCTTTTATTGCTTCATCATCAGTAATTGAATGATAATCTGCAATAACCTCATCTTTTAAGAAACTATGCTCAGGCCCTACGCCGGGGTAATCCAACCCTGCAGATATGGAATAAACCTCCCGAACTTGTCCGTTATCATCCTGAAGCAAATAAGTTCTCATTCCCTGAAAAATACCTTCACGTCCCAGTGATAACGTTGCGCAGTGTTTATCGGTATCAACTCCATATCCTGCGGCTTCCACACCGATAAGTTTAACTCCGCTGTTAAGAAAAGGATAGAAGATGCCCATTGAATTGCTTCCTCCGCCAACACAGGCAACAATATAATCAGGCAAACGGCCTTCAAAACTGTTTATTTGTTCTTTTGTTTCCTTGCCGATAACAGACTGGAAATCCCTTACAATCATCGGGTAGGGATGAGGCCCGACAACAGAACCGATTATGTAGTGTGTATCCTTAACGTTTGCAACCCAGTCGCGTATAGCTTCATTGGTTGCGTCTTTCAATGTCCTACTGCCGGAAGATACGGGTATAACTTCTGCGCCGAGCAGTTTCATTCTGAACACATTTGGACTTTGCCTTTCAATATCAACTTCGCCCATATAAACGAAACATTTTAATCCAAACTTTGCACATACCGTGGCAGTTGCAACGCCATGCTGGCCTGCGCCTGTTTCTGCAATAATACGTGTTTTGCCTAATCTTTTTGCAAGAAGAATTTGTCCGAGCGCATTATTAATTTTATGCGCCCCGGTATGGCATAGGTCTTCTCGCTTTAAATAGATTTTTGCTTTGCCGTAATATTTTGTAAGGCTGTCCGCAAATGTAAGCGGAGTGGGCCTGCCGGTGTAATTTTTATTCAGGTCTTCCAGTTCTTCCAGAAACGCCGGGTCTTTGCTTAACCGGGAGTACATGTCTTCCAATTCTTTAAGCGGAGTAATTAACGTCTCGGGAACATACTTACCGCCGTATTTACCAAATCTTCCGTTTATGTCCGGAAAATTATATTCAATTGACTTGTGCATAATAATTTATCTTTCTTTCAACAATTGGTGCTAACTGTTCGATTTTTTCTAATAATTTTTTAAAATTTTTCGGGGTTAAGGACTGCGAGCCGTCAGACAGTGCCTGCTCAGGATGATTATGAACTTCAATCATCAGCCCGTCTGCGCCGCAGGCTACAGCGGCCATAGCCATAGGCTGAACTTTATCCCATATTCCTATTCCGTGTGAGGGATCAACAATAACAGGGAGGTGGGAGTGTTTTTTTATCATCGGGACTGCATTTAAATCAAGAGTGTTTCTTGTCATTGTTTCAAATGTGCGGATGCCTCTTTCGCAAAGAATTACATTAAAGTTTCCCTGCGACAAAATATATTCTGCACTCATAAGTAAATCTTCAATGGTTGCTGCCATGCCTCTTTTAAGCAGTATGGCATTGGGAAGCTGTCCTACTTCCTCTAACAAGGAAAAATTCTGCATATTCCTTGCGCCTATCTGTATAATATCTGCAACAGCTGAAATCAGCGGAAGTGATTTTGTGTCTTTAGCTTCTGTAACAATCTTTAAGCCCAGTTCTTTTTTGACTTCTGAAAGATAAAGCAATCCTTTTTCTTTTAATCCCTGGAAAGCATAAGGACTGCTCCTTGGCTTATAAGCGCCGGCGCGTAAAAATTTAATTCCCATTTCTTTCAGTTCACCGGCAATATCAAACAACTGCTGTCTGCTTTCAATAGAGCAGGGGCCCGCAATCATGGTAAGCTCTTCACCGCCTATTTTTGTATCCTCAAAGTCAATTATCGTATCATCCGGCTTCATTTCCCTGCTTACAAGCTTGTACGGTTTTGTAACTCGTATTACTTCTTCAACTGAATCAAGGCCTAAAAACTCTTCTTCAATTAAAAGATTTGTAGGGCCTGTAATCCCAATGCCGAGTTTGCTTGCGCCGGGTATTTCATGCGGTACACAATTCCTGCTTGCAATTTTATTCATCACCTTATCTATATCCTGCCTGGTGGAATCAAGCTTCATTATAATTAACATGTTTTGCCTTTTAATTCATTTATCTTTTTAAAAAATCCAATAACCTTTTCTTTGTCCTTTTTGCCGGGAACTGATTCGAGAGACGAAGAGAGATCTATTGCCGGCGGCTGAATTTTTGTATATACCTCTTCTATATTGTCAATAGAAACTCCTCCGGCTAAAATAATTTTTCTTTTATATTCTCCGGGTATATTCTCCCAGTTAAATACTTTCCCTGTGCCGCCGTATCCGGATTTGGAATATGTATCCAGCAGGTAATATGTTCCCGGGTACTGTTTCAAAATTTCGTAGTCAAAATTATCATCCACTCTGAAACTTTTAATTGCCGGAAGAGAAATATATTTTATTGCCTCAGGCGATTCATCGCCATGCAGTTGTACGGCATTTAATTTTATTGAAGAAGCAATTTGATTAATGGTATTAGTATTTTCATTTACAAAAACGCCGACCTTAACCATAAATGGAGAAAGAGAATTTATTATTCCCGCTGCGGCTTCCGGCTCTATATATCTTTTGCTTCCTTTATAAAAGATAAATCCCAAAGCACCTGCGCCAAGCGATTCGCATAATAAAGCGTCTTCTAAATTCGTTATTCCACAAACCTTAATTTTCAAAAAATTATTCCTTCTAAGAGTTTGTTACCAAACATGACCTCACCCCAACCCCTCTCCTTATTAAGGAGAGGGGCTTTAATTGCCTGAGGCCCTTATAAATTAATCCTGCCTGCCGTTTGCACACCATGATTTAAGTTCTGACAATTTATCTTCAATACTTTTAGCTCTCATCAAATGCTCACCGACTAATATTGCATCGGCTCCGGCATTACGAATAAAGTCAACATCTTCTTTGCTGTTTATTCCGCTTTCGGAAACAAGCAAAACCTCATCCGGTAGCAGACTGTAAATATTTTGGGTTACAGAAAGATCAACATTAAATGTTTCCAGGTTCCGGTTGTTAACGCCGATTATTTTATTCAATCCAGGATCAATCTTTTCCAATTGATTTATTGAGTGAAGCTCAAGCAGAACTTCTAATCCAAGTTCATATGCTGTTTCTGTCAGGTCTTTTATTGCTTCTTTTGATAAGGCTTCGCAAATAAGAAGAATCAGATCGGCGCCGTTAGCTTTCGCCTCATAAATTTGTATCGGATCAATAATAAAATCTTTTCTAAGCAGGGGAGCCTGTTTTATTTTGGCTATATCTAATAAATAATTAATATCGCCTTTGAAATAATTTTTATCCGTTAAGATTGATACTCCATTTACTTCCTGGCTGAAATAGGATTTTGCAATTTCCAGATGGCTAAAATCTTCCCTAATAAGTCCTTTAGAGGGACTGGCTTTTTTTATCTCTGCTATTATCGATAGGTTTTTATTGCCTTTAACATTATTATAAAAGCTTAATGACTGAGTAGGAAAGAGTTCCATATCTTTGAAAGAATTAATGGAATACATCCTCTTTAGTTTTGCAACTTCTTCTCTTTTTGTATCTAATATATTTGTTAAAAAGTTCATTATTATTTTAGTAGTTAATTAATTTTGTCAACATGAGTTATTATGTTATTTTTTGTGCCTTAGTGTCTTTGTGGCAGAAAAACATTTTACCACTAAGGTACTGTGTTAAAAGTCAATACGTATTCAAGATAAACCATAAATAAAACTCAACGTATGTTTACGGCACAAGCCGGATTATAGTTTGAGATATAATTTTCGTTCTTTCTAAAAATTGTGTAAACAAGAATAAGAAGTTTTCTGGCAACAGCTACAATACCAACTTTCTTAAGATTTCTTTTAATAGCCAGGCGAATATAAAGCTGCTTTAATCTGGGATTGTATTTACAAGCTGAGATAGCCGGCATGTAAACAGCCTGACGTAAATATTTATTTCCTTTTTTGGAAATAGATGTTTTATGTTTCTTAAGGCCGGATTCATTATAAACTACATCCAATCCGGCATAACTTGAAAGTTGTTTTGTATTTTCAATTAAAGCAAAGCCATTTGTTTCGGCAATAACAGAAACTGCAGTCATTAGGCCAACGCCTTCTATTTTGACGATTTTCTTAATTCTATCATTAAGGTCAGAATCTTTTTCAATAAGTTCTTTGATTTGCTTCTCAATTTCTTTGAGTTGTTTTCTAAAGACAGATAATATAGCAGAACTTCTTTTTATGGTCTCCTTTAATGGTTCATGAGAATATTCTTTTGCATGAAGCTGATTTTTTATTCTGGTGGTCATTTCCTTTATTGAATGATGTTCTCTTGTCAGTGCCTTAAGAGCCTTAATTGTTGGGCTTGGAAGCTGCCAAAGCTGCATTTGCCTCTCAAGGCCAAACTGTGTGATCATCCGGGCATCAAGTTTGTCTGTTTTGGATTTGATATCCAGGGTTTTTGAATAATGTTTTATTTTGTTTGGGAGAGTAACAATTACTTTCTGATCTTTTTCATTAAGGAAGTAAGCGAGGTTTTCATAATAAACACCTGTAGCTTCCATAACAAAATAAACAGGAAGCTCTGAAGACTTTTTGTTCTTTTTTACATATGACATCAATGTTTTGTATCCATTGGAGTTATTATCACAAGCTATTGGATTGGTGATTCTTATTTCCTGGTTTATACCAAGTGTTCCATAAGAAAACACAAGGCTGTCTTTGGCTATATCAATTCCAACAACTTGTTTAATAATTTCCATTTAGATACCTATATTGAATGATTAGATAATATATTATGGCTTTTTGCTTCTTTGTAAACTTGTCTCGTATTATTATTCGGGATTTCCATTATTGGAATCTCTAAGTACTGTTCAGTTTTTAAGAAGCTTAAAGGAGTGGTGAGTAATTTCTTAGTGACGATATCATTGACAAGAATGTATCTAGACACAAAACGCTCTACCATTCCTTAAGCCAGTGTTTTTCAAGAATAAATTTATTTATAAATTCAATTAATATTATAATCGTTAACATACGAGACACTTAGAAAATTCGGAACCGCTGCATGATGAGATAAAAAATCAGTATTTTATAAATTAACATAAGAAATTTCTTTTGAGTGTAAAAAATATTTCCATAATAGGCCTTGGCTTAATCGGCGGATCAATTGCCAAAGCTCTTAAACAAACATCTTCTTCGCATTTTATAAAAGCTTTTGACCGTAAAGAAGTGCTTAAAAAAGCATTGAAGGAAAAAGTAATTGATCAATCGCTTAATTCCATAGACGAAGCAAAAGATTCAGATATTATATTCCTCTGCCTGCCTACGGAAGAATCGCTGAATAATTTTATTCAGCTTGCGCCGGTGTTAAATGAGGGCACAATAATAAGCGATGTCTGCGGCGTTAAAGCGGCGTTCCAGGAAGAATGGCAGAAGATTAAAAGCAAAGGCGTTTATATAGGCGGGCATCCAATGACCGGTAAGGAAACAAGCGGTTACAACAGCTCAGATCCTTTCCTCTTTGAAAATGCAGTTTATATTGTTTCTGCATTTGCAAAGGAAGTAAAAGGGATAAAAGAATTTCTGTCAATTGTAAAATCTCTTGGCGCACGCGTCAGGTTTTTAGATCCATATTTACACGATAAAGTTATTTCCAAAGTAAGCCACCTGCCACAGCTTCTTTCCGTGGCGCTTGTAAATTCAGTTACGGAAAACGGGAACGACGGGGAAATAAATTATCTGGATTTTGCTGCCGGCGGTTTCAGGGATATGACAAGGATAGCTTCAAGCAGCTTTGATATTTGGGAAGCTGTTTTGAAACTGAACCAGGGTGAAATTATTAATGCTATTGAAGCATTAAATAAAAAAATGACACAGATTGAAGAACTGCTCCAGAACGGAGATATGAAGGCTTTAAGCCTGTTGTTTCAAAGTGCAAGAACAAAGCGTGATGTAATTCCGAAGAATACTAAAGGATTTATCAACCCGCTGTTTGATGTATTCGTTTATGTTGAAGATAAGGCAGGCGTGCTTTACAAGCTTTCAACATTAATGTTTAAAAATAACATTAATATTAAAGATGTAGAGATATTGAAAATACGCGAAGGTACAGGCGGAACTATGAGGCTTTCTTTTGAGAATAAAGAGGTTGCAGATAGGGCCCAACAATTGATTGAACAGGCCGGGTTTAAAACACAATAGTTTGTCTAAATATTAAATAGTATTATGCGTTGTATAGATTAAGGCGGCGTTATAT
>JARLHB010000141.1 GCA_031292465.1 Ignavibacteriaceae bacterium | reverse complement strand
GGGGCGGACTGGTTATAGCTTGCCCACAAGTGAACTATTAAAATTCAGCCTTGCACATGCACGAGCCAAAGATGCGGTACACACGCCTTTTGACAGAGATCCTATTAAGCAAAAACTGAGTAATGCCGGTTTAAAAGTAATCTATACCTCAAGCGATGCAGGCAGCCGTTCTGTTTATCTTACACGCCCTGATCTCGGACGCAGGTTATCCGCTACTGGAAAGAAAAATCTTACTGATATACACTCCAAAGGATTTGATTTGACTTTTGTAATAGGTGACGGATTATCTTCAAAGGCTGTTCACACTCACTCAGTACCATTAATTGAAAACCTTCTCCCCTATATTGCCCCGCTTAATTTATCAATTGCTCCAGTTATACTGGCAGAACAGTCGCGCGTTGCGCTGGGTGATGAAATCGGGCAGATATTAAACACAAAAATTGTGGTAATGCTAATCGGTGAACGGCCCGGATTGTCCTCGCCGGACAGCTTAGGCGTTTACATAACCTGGATGCCTCATGTTGGCAGGCTGGAATCAGAACGGAATTGCATTTCCAATATCCGCCCGGAAGGTTTAGACTATAAACGCGCTGCATTCAAATTAGCGTGGTTAATCGAAAATAGTTTTTATTACAGGCTATCCGGTATTCAATTAAAGGACCAAAGCGATAATCCGGAAAGCTACAAACTAATAAAACCTTCTAATATTTTATGATAAATAACTGTCCATTTTATTTAAGATATAAACATATTAATTGTAATAAATAAAAGCCTGCCTTTTTAATCTTTAGTTTTCAGTTCAAACCCGTTGTATTGATATTATTTTGACATTCATTTCCTGAATTTGTTACATTTGCTTATACTTATTCCGAACTTTCTACCAGTGAGAAAATTCCTTATAAGTTTTTGTGCCTGCCTGTCGATAGACTGGTACCTTTAGCTGTTAGATATAATTTATTTATTCTTATAACTTTTCAAGGGTGGAAGCATGGGAATTATTGCATATAATTATCAATTTAATTATGTGCATACAATTAATTCAAAAGGGATTATTACGTTTTAGATTTAAATCAGTGGAGATTCTATGTATAAAAAATCACTATTTCTCATCGTATTGTTTTGTGCAGCAGTTAATGCGCAGTGGATACAGACAAATGCACCGAGGGGAATGCGTATCACATCCATGGCTGTCTCCGGCAAAAACCTCATTGCAGGCACGTGGGAGAACGGAGTATTTATTTCTACAGATAATGGAACAAACTGGACTGCGATTGATAGCGGCCTGACTAACAATTATGTTAATGCGCTTGCCGTTACCGGAAATAATCTTTTTGCCGGAACTTATGAGGGAGTATTTATTTCCACGAATAACGGAACAAATTGGACTGCAGTTTCAGCTAATAATAATTTGAACCCTTACCCCACTCTTGTAAAAACCTTTGCTACCAGAATTACCGACACAGGTACCGATCTTTTTGCCGGTGGAACCAGCCTTAAGGTTTCATCTGACAATGGGACAAGCTGGGGAATAATTGATAATGTCCTGGATGGCAATGAAATTACATCACTTGCTATTAATGGTACGAGTCTTTTTGTGGGTACTGGGTATAATGGCATTTATTATTTTACTAATTATGGAGGAAGTTGGTATTTTATCAAACATTGTTTTACGAATAAATATGTTTATTCACTCGCTGTTCAGGGAACGAATCTCTTTGCCGCAATTAATGACGGTGTTTATCTTTCAACCGACAGTGGGACAAACTGGGTAGCGGTCAAAAATGGCATGGCATATCCCTATGCAAATTCACTTTTTGTTAACGGGACAAACATATTTGCCGGAACCGGTGGAGGAGTTTATCTTTCGACTAACAATGGAACAAATTGGGCTGCAGTGAATGATGGTTTGAATAACGATATTATTGTTATTTCATTTGCTGTTAGTGGAGCATATATCTTTATAAGTACACTAAACAACGGTATTTGGATGAGACCACTTTCAGAAGTAATAACCGATGTTAAAAATCGACTAAATAATTTGCCAACAAGTTTTTCCTTACAGCAGAATTTTCCTAATCCCTTTAACCCAACAACTACAATCGATTATTCTCTACCTAAATCAGAATTTGTAACCATAAAATTATATGATGCCATCGGCAGAGAAATTAAAACATTGGTTAAAGGACAAAAAACCGCGGGTAATTATTCTATGCAATTTAACGGCAGTAATCTATCAAGCGGAATTTATTTCTACCGGATGCAATCTGGTAATTATGTAGAGACTAGAAAACTACTTTTGCTAAAGTGATTTTGCTTTTTATATTGTTATAAAAAAAATGCACCGTAAGATTTTTTACTTTTTCTGTAAGGGCTCTCACGGCGCAGATGTTTACTTGTTACTATAACTTTCTTAGAATTTTATCTTTAGTCAATTTGCTACTTAGCCAGCCCAATTTGTTTCATGTAAGTTTGGTTATCCCAGAACAATGATTCTTCAACCATTATTCCGTTTTTCCAGTGGCCAATTGTACACATAGGCAAAGCAAATGTCTTGCCTGTCGGCGGGATGAATTTTCCGTTGCCTATCGGCATTGGTTTGGTAAATGTTCCTTCCATAATTCCGGTAACTGCAGTCCATTCGCCTTTGCTGTCCCCAAAACGTATAGGATGTTGTTTTATTCTTGTATCAGGAGCATAAACGAATAATGCTTTCAGGTCTGCAATATGCCTGTCAATTCCCATTGTATAATGACCGTCAGGCCAATTTACTTTTATATCTTTGCTGTGGCTTTCATGCAGCCTTACCCATTCCTGATTTGTAAACACTGTAAAATCAAGTGTATCAAATGTTGTAAGATTTTTCTGAAGAGCCGCATTTCCGTCAGCCATTTGTTTCAGTACAGTCTGCATTGAATCAATTTTAGCCTGCATTTCGGGCGAGTAGCCGCTGCTGTTTTTTGAACAGTCCGTAAGTGTTATTGCTAATACTGCTATAAGAAGTAAAGGTAACAATTTTAGTGAATTTTTCATTTCAAATCTCCGATTTAATTTTTTATTTCATTGTTAGTTAGTTCGCACATTTATTTAGCCGGTGCAAATTCCAGATACAAAACTATTGCTGCTTCCTTCCCTACGATTATGCCGCCTGCATTCGTAAGGCTGTTCCATTTCAGGCCGTAATCAAACCGATTAATTTTAGTGGTTGCAGTAAAACCGGATTTGGTATTGCCGAAATTATCAACCACGGTTCCGCCGTATACAACATCAAAGTCCACGCGGTGCGTTTTATCCCGTATAGTCAAATCGCCTGTAAGTGTATAATGGTTCTTCCCGACTTCCTTCCATGCTACGCTGTGGAAGGTCATTTGGGGATATTTTTCTGCGTTAAAGAAATCATCCGTCTTTAAATGATGGTCGCGCATTTCCACATTAGTACTTATGCTGTTTACATCGGCAGAAAAATCAACAACACCGCCCACGCTTTCCGAAGTGCTGCTTTTAACCGTACCGTTAAAGGATTTGAACTCGCCTTCAACGTGAGAAATCATTAAATGTTCGATAGTGAAGGTTACTTTGGAATGAACCGGGTCAACCTTCCAGAGCGACTGCGCAAATGATGATGCACTTATTAAGATTATTATTGCAAGAGTATTTATATATTGTTTCATAGTAGTGTTTCCTTTTATTTTTTTAAATTTTAATTATTATGCGTTATGTAAAACTTTCCAGCCGGCAAGCCAGTTGTAATTATTTTTCATTGATAACCCGATAAGCATTAGCATCATGTTTTCCAGTGTACGGCTTACCGCCAGTTTGCCCGCTGCCAAAGGATTGAAGCCTGCATCTTTTACTATCTCAGAAACCTCGGATACTGCTTCTTCATCATCGCCGGCAACAAACACATCAAAGGTATTCCCGCCAAGCTTAGGTGTATTAAAGTCCGCGGCAAATACAGTATTAAATGCTTTTACAACTTTTGAATTCGGAAGAAGCTTTGCTAATTCTTCTGCAGCGCTGGTTGTAGCGCCAGTTAACAAGCCATCATAAGTATCGTTTAACGGATTGGCCAAGCTAATAACTATTTTACCCGTTACCACGTCTTTTATCTTAGATGCCACTGCCGCCTGCGCCTGATAAGAAATAGCAGGAATAATTATGTCGGCTTCCCAGCTTGCCTCTTTTGAGCAATCTATTATTTCCACATCGGCGTTGGGAGTGTTGGATTTAATCTTAGTTAATAAGCTGCTTAATTTGGATTGATCATTCCCAGCAATTAATACCCTGTAACCTGCTTTTGCAAGATTTGTTGTTATGCCGGATCCCATATTGCCGGCGGCTCCGATAACTGCTATTGTCTTTTTCATAGATTTAATTCCTTTTTTTTTGATGTCAATTCGTTTTTAATAACACCGGAAAAATACATTCGTTGAATGCCCTGTGCATTCACGCATGTTAAGAAATTATATTAACCTATGTTAACGGGAGAATCTACTTCTTTTCGGAGAGTTCTTTGCGGATACGGCTTAACGATTGTGGAGCAATGCCGAGATATGATGCAATCTGATTTTGAGGAACGCGCTGAACAATTTCAGGGTAATTATTGAGAAAAGTTAAATAGCGGTTTTCTGCAGATGTGCCAATCAAATCTGCAATCCTGATTGATGCTGTACTGTTGCTGGTTTCCATAAGGAGCTTAAAATAATGTTCGCACTTAGGAACTGTGGTGCAGAGCTTGTCCTGATTAGTCCGGTCAATTAATAAGACTTCGGAATCTTCAAGAGCGTCAATACTATATATAGCAGGCTGGTTTGTAAGGAAACTTTTCATATCTGATATCCACCACCCTTCTATGGCAAACTGAACGATATGTTCTTCCCCTTTCTCATCAATTGAGTAGCACCGGAGGCAGCCTTTAGATACAAAGGCAACATATTTGCATACATCCCCTGCCTGCAAAAGGAACTGCCTTCTTCTTATTTTCTTAGGAATAAAAAAAGTGGTAGCAAGGGCGAATTCATCATCAGTAATCTTCACCCTTTCTAAAATATGTGTGCGCAGCATATCAAACATATTTAAATATAAACAATTACAGCTAAAATAGAAATGTTGGTTTAACCTTTTAAATAAACCT
>JARLHB010000140.1 GCA_031292465.1 Ignavibacteriaceae bacterium | reverse complement strand
GTGCTGGAGGCTTTTAAAAATACCGGTATACCTGTAGTATCCCCGACTGCTACAGACGACAGCTTAACAATAAATTATCCAAATTTTTTTCAGGCTAACCCGTCATTTTTAATCAGGGGAAGGATTCTTGCAGAATATATTTACTTTGTTGAAAACAAAAGAAAAATGGCGGTCTTAAACTCTGTTGAAAACTATTCCACTACTATTGCAGATTCATTCATTAAAGAATTTGAAGACCTCGGCGGTGAAATTATTACACACCAGACTTTTAACGGCAACAGCTTAACATTTGATAATCAAGTTGCTCAAATTGCCGCCGATTCATTAAAATTGGATGGTGTATTCATTCCATTGTTTAATAAAAGTATTGTTCCATACCTGCTTTCGCAATTTGTAAAATATAATTTCGATTTGCCGTTATACGGCAACCAGGATTGGTTCCTTGCAAAAGGATATGAGACGTATCCGGCATTAAGTAATAAATTAACTTTTTCATCAGATTATTTTCTTGATTACAACGATACTTCTTTTATGGCATTCAGTAAAAGGTTTTTTATACGGACAAACAAAGAAGTCAGTAGGAATGTACTTTACGGATACGATGCGGCGCAATTTCTCTTATCCAGGGTTAAAGATTTTAATGTAAGCCCGGCAGAAATAAAAACTGAAATGGAATCCGGGGCAGTATATGACGGATATCATAATCAGATTAGTTTTGATAGCAGCAGGATAAATAAGTTTGTAAATATCGTCCGCTATAAAGACGGAAAATTTGAATTAGTAGATAAATTCAAATTGAGTAAATAGCATTTTTACTGATAGCATCTATAAATAAATATTAAATTTAACCGGTATTAAAATATTTACCACAAAAGGGTAAAATTTTAAACTTTTTGCCGGTTTAATAGTCTAAACATATAGTATTATTTATTTTGATAGAGAACGGGTTAATTCTAATTAAAAAAAACAATATTAATAAGAATTATACAGACAATATACTTTTATAAAAATATTCCAAAAGCGGGGATATTATGTTAAGAGTAAAAGATCTTCCGTTAGATGACAGGCCGCGTGAAAAATTGATGCTTAGAGGGCCTCAAAGCCTTACCGATGCAGAACTTATTGCAATAATCCTTAGGACGGGCACAAAAGGGAAGTCTGTAATAAGTGTAGCTCAAAGCCTTGTAACTGAGAGCGGTAATCTGGCAGTAATTGCGTCAAAACCATTATCTGCGCTTGTAAAAAATCCAGGCATTGGCAAAGATAAAGCAATTACGCTGTTAGCAGCTTTTGAAATAAGCCGAAGGGTAATATCGCAGTCAAAATGGTTCTCTGAAAAGAAAATAACATCGCCCAAAGACATTGCAGATATATTCATCCCTCTAATGAAGGATGAATTAAAAGAAAAATTTATACTGGTTTGTTTGAATTCGGCAAATAAAATAATTAAATTCGAAACAATTTCTATAGGCAGCCTTAATTCAAGTGTAGTACATGCAAGAGAAATCTTTAAAGCCGCAATAGAAAACAGTTCGGCAAGTATAATATTGCTGCACAATCATCCGAGCGGGAACCCGGAGCCGAGTAATGAAGATATTGCAGTAACAAAAAAAATGGTTGAAACCGGTAAGATTTTAGATATACCGGTATTTGACCATTTGATTATTGCAGGCAATTTATATACGAGTTTTGTTGAAAAGCGGCTTATTTAAGAATTGTATCCGAAAGCAAAAAAAAGTATTCCGGGTTACATTTTCTTGAATTTATTTCCCTATTTTGTTATATATTATGGTGCTTCTAAAAACATATTTTGCAAGGGATTAGTAAAATTTGAATTTTAAAGCCTTATTTTGATTTTCTAGTTCGTTATGGAAATATTTAAACAATATACTAAAAATTATTTATTGGAGGTTCTAGTATGAAGATTGTAAAAATCGTGAGAAACACTGCAATCGTCGGTGCGTTTGCCTTTGCAGCGTCATTTTTAGGCGGTTGCACCCCATATGCAAGCGAAGCAGAGATGGCACAGCTTAATCAGTTGAAAAGTGAAGTTAATTCTCTCCAAACTCAAAGTAATCAATTAAAAGATCAGAGAGCCAGTTTAGAGAAAGAAATAGCTGAAAAACAGGATAAACTTGCTCAATGCAATAAATCAAAAGAAGAAACCAAAGCTAATTTGGATAAAATGTCTTCTAAATAATGCTTTTAATAAATTAAAAAAATTAATTTGATATTGGAGGAATTATATGAAAATAGGTAAATATTTAATTGGTATGCTTGCTCTTTTACTCTTCCTTTCTGTTTCTACCTTTGCACAGGAACAAGAAAAATTGGAAAAGAAAGTATGGCAGGCTCAGGTTGACAGTCTTACAATAGTTAAAGCAAGTTTAGCTAAAGAAGACAGCGCTTTGCAGGTAGATGTTGATAATCTTAAAGCAAAGAACATTCAGAGCTATGACGATTGTATGAAGGAACTTTATTCTTCAGTTGGCGCTACACAGGCTGATGTTGATAATTTCAGAACTGCTGTAAATGAACTTGATGGAAAAATTTCCAGAAAAGAAGGCCCAAAAGCTGACAGACAGAAAGACCTTGATGCTTTAAAAGCTAACAAAATTAGTGCTCTTCCTGAATTTTTTGATAAAGTTCACAATCAGATGCAAGCTGCTTTAGATTCATGGGTTGAATCTTCTAAAGAAGTTAGCTATACCGTAGTTAAAGGCGATTGCTTATGGAAAATCGCTAAGAAAGATCAGTTCTACGGAAATGGCCGTGCATGGCCGGTTATTTATAAAGCTAACCGCGATCAGATTAAGAATCCTAATTTGATTTATCCAAAACAAATCTTTAAGATTCCTAGTTTAACCGAAGAAGAAAAAGCTAAATACAGTAAAGTTAAACATAATTACAAACCGGCTCCTGTAAAGTAATTTACCCGGTTTAATGTTTACGTTTATAAGTAATTATAAATGCCCTTGTCATCTTTTTGATGATAAGGGCTTTTTTTATTTTAAGGAGTAAGATGACTGCTATAGAGAAACGCATTGTACTTGAGAATGTTGATATGTTTTCTTTGCTCGGACCGAGTGATAATAACCTGAAAATGATTGAAGATAAATTCAATGCTTCAATTACGGTAAGAGGAGAAAATGTTATTATTAAGGGTGTAATTGAAGAAGTAAATACCATTGAAAAAGTTGTAAAAGAAATGGTTTACGTGCTTAATACTAACGGTACATTAAAAAGTAACGACATAGATACAATACTTAATCTTACCGTTGAGGGCAAAGAGATTATAAATGAAAATGATTTTGATTCAATTGTCCTTTACACCAAAAATGATGTTATTAAAGCTAAAACAGCAGGGCAGACTAATTATTTACAAATTGCACACAAGAACGATATTTGTTTTGCAATAGGTCCTGCCGGAACAGGTAAAACCTATCTTGCTGTAGCATTTGCAGTTTCGTCATTAAACAGAGGCGTGATAAACAAAATAGTTCTTGCGCGTCCTGCCGTTGAAGCAGGCGAAAGCCTTGGATTTTTACCAGGCGACTTCCGTGAAAAAATTGATCCGTATCTCCGCCCGTTATATGATGCACTTGATGATATGATGCCTTCTGAAAAATTAAAGAACTATATAGAAAAAGGCGTTGTAGAAATAGTTCCGCTTGCGTATATGCGCGGAAGGACGTTAAACAATGCATTCGTTATTCTGGATGAAGCCCAGAATGCCACAGATATGCAGATGAAAATGTTTCTTACAAGGCTTGGAGTAAACTCAAAGGCTATTATAACCGGCGATATAACACAGATAGATTTGCCACCTAAAACTGCAAGCGGATTAGTGCAGGCGAAAGAAATTTTACAGGGTATTGAAGGTGTGGGATTTGTTTACTTTGAAAAATCCGATGTGGTAAGGCACAAACTGGTAAAAGATATTATAGAGGCTTATGAAAAATCCAAAAATGGAAATGGCGCTAATTCCTGAATTTCTTTGTGTCTTCGTGCCTTTGTGGCGAATTATTTTTGCCACGAAGGCACAAAGACACGAAGTCTAAATAAATTTATTTACCGTTTGACTTCTCACTTTTCGCGTTTGCCTTGCTCTCATTCCAATACTTATCCATTTCGGCTAAATTGGATTCGTTTATTTTCCTGCCGCTTTCGTTAACTTTTTTCTCTATGTATTGGAACCGGTTAATAAACTTTTCATTAGTTCTTCTTAATGCAATCTCAGGATTTATTCCGAGGAACCTTGCATAATTTGTAAGTGCAAAGAATACATCGCCTACTTCTTCTTCAAGCTCGTCTGAATTCTCTTTTTTCTCCGCATCATGCATTTCGTTTACTTCTTCAATTACTTTCTTCCATACATCTTCTTTCTTTTCCCAATCAAACCCGACTTTAGAAGCTTTTTCCTGAAGGCGGCAAGCTCTCTGCAATGAGGGCATCATGCCCGGAACGCCGTCAAGCACCGATGTTCTGCCTGCTTCTGTAAGCTTAATTGCTTCCCAGTTGCGCTTTACATCCTCAGCGTTCGCTACTTCTGTTTCGCCAAATATATGAGGATGGCGGCGTATTAATTTTTCCTGTATAAGATCGATTACCTCATCAATATTAAACCTGTTTTCACCTGAGGCAATTACGGAATGGAAAACCACATGCAGCAAAAGGTCGCCAAGCTCTTTCTTCAGTTCATCATAGTCTTTATTATCAATTGCTTCAACTACTTCATATGCTTCTTCCAGGGTTGCCGCCCTTATTGATTCATTTGTTTGTACTTTATCCCAGGGACATTCAGCGCGCAAACGTTTCACAATCTCTACAAATTCATTAAATTTACTTCCGGTCATTGAATTATTCCTAAAAAATTAGAATATTATTTTTACTTTGTCATTTAAAATTGAAAGATAATAAAAACTTCATTCGATAAAAAAGGAGTCGTTATGGTTGAGGAAAAGATTACAGAGATTGGTTACCAGCTTCCCGAAGCGCC
>JARLHB010000139.1 GCA_031292465.1 Ignavibacteriaceae bacterium | reverse complement strand
GGCATATTTTGCAATAACAGTTTGAGAATTTGCTTTCGGTATGAAGAACAATAATGTAATTATTATCAGTACAAGTTTTTTGATCATTAATGAGGGTTCCCATCATTATCTAATTTAAGTTTCATCTAAAAGATTGACAAATTGGAAATGAAAATCAAGGCAAATATATCTTGTAGAGACGGGGCATCCGTCGGGCAGAGCCCAATAAATTCTAAATCCTTAAAGCAGTGCCCCGCCGTGACGGAAACCGCGTCTCTAATTATAACACCTAAATTAACTTATTTTGCTTTGCCCTGATTTGCAACAGCCTGTGCTTTTTTGGCTATTTCTTCTGCATCACCAAGATAGTAATGCTTTAAGGCATTAAGATTTTCATCCAATTCATAAACAAGCGGAGTGCCTGTAGGAATATTTACTCCTACTATCTCATCATCAGGTATTTTATCAAGATATTTAACCAAAGCCCTTAAACTGTTTCCATGAGCGGCAATAATAACTTTATTACCTGCTTTAACTAAAGGAGCTATGTGCTCTTCCCAATAAGGGACTACTCTTGCAACTGTATCTTTGAGGCATTCTGTAAGAGGAAGTTCAGCTTCAGTCAGGCTCTTATATTTAGGATCGCTGCCCGGATAACGGGGATCGGTTTTTTCCAATACCGGCGGCTGAATATCGTAGCTTCTTCTCCATATTTTTACCTGTTCTTCACCAAATTTTGCCGCGGTTTCGGATTTATTTAAGCCCTGCAATGCGCCGTAATGTCTTTCATTTAAGCGCCATGAACGTTCAACCGGAATCCACATCAAATCCAGGCCGTCAAGGGTAAGCCATAATGTTCTAATAGCTCTTTTCAGAACCGATGTAAAAGCAAGATCAAAGGTATAGCCTTCACTTTTTAAAACCTGTCCGGCGCTTTTTGCTTCCTGAATTCCCTGTTCGGAAAGGTCAACGTCAGTCCAGCCTGTAAACCGGTTTTCTTTATTCCATACACTTTCGCCGTGTCTGATTAATACTAATTTATGAATCATTTAATTTCTCCCGAATATTAGATTATATACTATTTTGTTTATTCTATAATACAAAAATAGACATTGAAATATGTTAAAACAAAAGATATTAATTGTAAGGAAATTGTAGTGGAGATGATTAAAAAGCGGCAGTCGGAATTAGTTTACCTGGTTTTTAGGGAGCGCTGCTTCAGTGCTTTCTGCAAACATGGTTGCAATGGAGTGTACCTCGTTTTCGCTTCCGGCCAAATCCTTTAACGTCATTTTACCAAGCACACTGTCAATAAGTACCTGCACTGTTCTCCATAAAGACCTTATTGAGCAGTCAATTGTATGCGTACAGATTAATTCAGAACCAGAATAATCGGAGCAAAAGCCTGCTTCAAACAACCTTCCGCCTAATGCAGCCAGCACTTCGCCTATAATTATTTCATCAGCCGGATGCGTCAGTTTGTACCCGCCTGTTTGGCCGCGTGTGCTTTCTATAAAGCCCCCGATTCTTAAGGCCCTTAGAAGTTTCCCGGTATTAGCAATGGTCAACCCCTCCATCTGACTGATTTCGGGTATAGTCAAACCATTTTGTGATTTAGCTTTATAAATCCGGAGCAAACATCTTAGTCCGTATTCTTCCTGTGTACTGAATTTCATATATCAAGCAAAATTATATAATTACATTTTAATCTTAATTTTACTCTGCCATTACGGCAGAGTAAAATTAATTGTACTTTGTTTTTCATTTAACAAAATTTAGAACTATCCTTTGAATAAAGGAATCTTTGAACCGCACATTTTAGCATTCATTACCTGGGCAAAATCTTCCGGGCTTATAGACGGGCCATAAGCCTGGCAATACTCGTTAAAAACATTTTTCAAAACTTCGGCAATGTATTCAGCATCGTGGCCTTCAATTTCGTATCTCGGCATAAAATAAATAACAGTTCCGTTTTTAAATAATGCAATACTTGGCGAAGAAGGAGGATAGTCGCCAATATACTGGCGTATTTTATCTACAGCATCTCTTTCCTGTCCTGCAAAGCCGGTATATATTTTATCCGGGATAACATTATTCTGCAATGCAAGAGAAACACCCGGACGTGCACTTCCGGCAGCACACCCGCATACAGAATTTATCATAACTAAAACTGTTTTATCGTCTTTTACATTAATGGCTTTATCAACATCTTCAGGCGTAAGTAATTCTTCAAAGCCTACTGCTACCAACTCATCCCTCATTGGCTGTACTGCGTCCTGATCATATATCGGCGGACGCGAAATAATATTAAACATGATATCTCCTATATTGTATCTTATTTTACTTAATTAACAAATCATCTTTGTTCTTAGATCAAATTATAATCTAACTTTTTTTTACTTATGCAAATAAAGCATACAAGAAAGATTAATTTTATGATAAAGGACAACACCAAATCAATACATTCCTAATTCAACTTTTGCTACATCAGACATCATGTCCCTGTCCCATGGAGGATTCCATACCAGCTCTATTTTTACGCTTTTAATATCAGGTATGGATTTGATTTTTAATTCGACTTCACCGGGGAGAGAGCCTGCAACAGGGCACGCAGGCGAAGTTAAAGTCATTTTAATATTTACATTTGTTTCATTATCAATTTTAATTTCATATATCAAGCCAAGCTCGAATATATCAACCGGAATTTCAGGATCAAAACAAGTTTTTAATACTTGTATGATTTTTTCTTCAAGTTCTTGTTTGTTTAGAACGACTGTTTCGTCTTGTTGTTTTTCTTTTTTCATGAACATAAATTACTCTTCAGTTGATACTACATTCTGTTCGTCTTTTAAAGCAGAAATTAAAGTGTGCCATGCAAGGCTTGCACATTTAACTCTTGCGGGAAAATCTCTTACGCCTGCAAACACAGCAAGCTTGCCAAGCTCTTCTATGGCCGCTTCATCTGTAAGTTTGCCTGTAACAAGATCATGAAATTTTACAAATATTTGTTCTGCTTCTTCTTTTGTTTTTCCTTTTACAATTGAACTCATTAATGAAGCAGACGCTTTTGAAATTGCACATCCCGAACCCTGAAAGCTCACATCTTTTACTACATTATCTTCAATAACCAGGTAAAGATTTATCTTATCGCCGCAAAGAGGATTGTATCCCTCCGCGGTATGATTTGCGTTTTCAAGCTTCTTAAAGTTCCTTGGACTTTTGTTATGATCTAAAATTACCTGCTGGTACAACTCTCTCAATTCAGTATCCATTATTTAAAAACCTCAATAATTTTCTTCACTCCGCCTACTAGTATATCTACTTCTTCCTTTGTATTATACATGGCAAAAGAAGCGCGTGATGTAGCCGGAATATTGTAGCGGTCCATAACCGGCTGTGTACAGTGGTGGCCTGTTCTTATTGCCACGCCTTCAAAATCAAGAAATGTTCCCACATCATGCGGATGAATATTTTCAATTACAAATGAAAGCACACTGCTTTTCCTCTTTGCATTACCGATTATTCTGACTTCCTTCAAACCGGAAAGCTTTTCAGTAGCATAGTCTAATAATTCGCCTTCATGCTTTGCTATGGCATCAATACCTATAGCAGAGAAATAATCAATCGCGGTACCCAGAGCAATAGCATCTGCAATATTTGAAGTGCCTGCCTCAAACTTATACGGCAATGAATTAAAAGTGGTTTCTTCAAATGTTACTTTTGAAATCATATCTCCTCCGCCCTGATATGGCGGCAATTCATTTAATAATTTTTCTTTACCGTACAGTATTCCAATACCGGTAGGACCGTAAATTTTATGTCCTGATAATGCAAGGAAATCGCAGTCAAGTTTCTGCACATCAACATTCAGATGCTGAACAGCCTGTGCGCCGTCTAAAAGCACCGGTATATTATGTTTATGTGCTATTTTAATAATATCTTCGACAGGATTAACCGTACCCAGAGAATTTGACACATAAACTACCGATACAAGTTTTGTTTTTTCATTTATAAGTTTTTCAAATTCTTCAAGAACAATTTCTCCGGTGTCCGTAATAGGCACTACTCTTATTTTAATTTTCTTTTCTTTTGCAACAAGCTGCCAGGGAACAATGTTTGAATGATGTTCCATACCGGTAATTATAATTTCATCGCCGTCTTTTAACTTACCACGGCCAAAAGAGCTTGCAACCAGATTTATAGAATCCGTTGTTCCTTTTGTAAATATTATTTCTCTTTCACTTGATGCGTTTAGAAAATTTTTGATCTTTATTCTTGAATCTTCAAATGCTTTAGTTGAAAGTTCACTTAAATAATGAACGCCTCTGTGAATATTGGCATTCATTGAAGTATAGTATTCAACCAGCTTATCTATAACAACTTTAGGCTTTTGTGTAGTAGCTGCATTATCTAAATAACATAAAGGTTTACCATGTACTTTTATACTAAGTATAGGGAAATCCAAACGTATCTTTTCCACATCAAAAACATTTACATCATTATTTGCAATAACTTTATTCACTTTGTTACTTTCTTCTTAGTGCAGCTTAGTGTTCTTAGTGGTAAAAAGGGAACTAAGTAATTAAGAACACTTAGAATCACTAAGATATTTCTTTGTTAAATCTTCTCTCTAATATTTCTTCAAGATAATTTTTTACCGGTTCTATCTTAATTGATTTAATAACATCACTGGCAAATGCATGAATTAGAATAGAGCGCGCCTTATCTTCTCCAATCCCTCTTGATTTAAGGTAGAACAAAGAATCCTCATCAAGCTGTCCTACGGTAGCGCCGTGGCTGCATTTTACATCATCTGCGAATATTTCAAGCTGGGGTTTTGTATCTACCAAAGCATTATCCGAAAGTATTATGTTTTTATTTTCCTGAAATGCATTCGTCTTCTGTGCATCTTTACGCACTATAACTTTACCGTTAAACACGCCGCGGGAATTATCGTCCAGGATGCCTTTATAGTTCTCATGGCTTGTACAGTGCGGCTTTGCGTGATCCACTAACGAGTGTGTGTCGTATAGCTGGCTGCCTGTTAAAAGATACAGCCCATTTAAAGTACACTCGCCGCCTTCATCGTTAAATTTTGAGTTTACATCATTACGGGAAATTTCTCCGCCAAGCGAAATAGAATAAGATGTGAAGTTACTATTCTTTTCCTGATCAATCTCGGTTCTGGATACATGAAAAGCATTTAAGCCTTCTTCCTGTATTTTTATATGGTTCACTATTGAATTTTCACCCGCTACAATTTCCGAGACAACATTTGTAAAATAAATTCCATCATCCAGAGTTACATATCTTTCAACAATAGATATCTGTGAATTTTTCCCGACGACAAAAAGATTCCTGGGCTGCGATAATATTTTCTTGCCGCCGGTGGCAGTAATAAATAAAATATTTATCGGCACATCTACAATTAAATTATCGGGCACATAAATAAAAGCACCGTCCTGTGTAAATGCCGTACTAAGAGCCGTAAATATCTGCGTTTTACAATTTGCATATTTGCCTAAATACTTGTCGACAATCTCAGAACCCTTTTCAATTTCATCTGCTAAACTGCCGGGCTTTATCTCTTCAGGCAGATTTTTAGACTTGGAAAACTCAGGGGCATAGTGGCCGTTTACAAAGACCAGCAGGTTATCTGAAATTTTCTTGAAAAGAAAATTCTTTATCTCTTTATGTTTTAATTTGATTCTTTCACCCGAAATAAAGTCATGTTTTAATAACGGAGTAATGTTTGTAAAACGCCAGTCCTCATCATGAGTAGTCGGGAAATTAAGTTTAGAAAAATCAGCTATCGCCTCTTTCCTTACCTGATGAATAGGTTTTAAGCTTCCTCCGTTCAAACTATTTTCAAACGTTTCAAAGTTTGAGATATACCATTTTTTAATATCCGGAATTTGGCTCATATTAACCTTCCACCAGCTCTTTTTGGTCTTTCAGCCAGTCGTAGCCTTTTTCTTCCAATTCAAAAGCTAACTCTTTTGTACCGGATTTAACTATTCTGCCGTTATACAATACATGCACAAAATCCGGAATAATATAGTTAAGAAGCCTTTGGTAGTGGGTTACAACTATTGAGGCTGTATCTTTTGATCTCAATTTTGTAACGCCGTTGGCAACAACTCTTAATGCATCTATATCAAGCCCTGAATCAGTTTCATCCAGTATAGATAGCTTCGGCTCAAGTACAGCCATTTGAAGAATTTCATTTCGCTTCTTTTCACCGCCGGAAAAGCCCTCATTAACGGCCCGGCTTAAAAGCGACTGGTCCATTTCCACAAGCTTCATCTTTTTTTTGAGGATGGTAAGAAATTCCATTGCATCAAGCTGTTCTTCACCGCGGTATTTTCTTATTTCATTTATTGCAGTTTTAAGCAGGTTGGTATTGCTTACACCGGGAATTTCCACAGGGTACTGGAAAGCTAAAAAGATACCCTCCCTTGCCCTGTCTTCAGGTGACAAATCGAGCAGGTTTTTTCCTTCAAATAGAACTTCACCGCTTGTAACTACATACTCTTTTCGTCCGGCAAGCACCTGTGCCAGAGTACTTTTACCGCTGCCGTTAGGCCCCATTATAGCATGTACTTCACCGGCATTGATTTTAAGGCTTATGCCTTTTAATATTTCTTTTCCTTCAATACTTGCGTGCAAATTTTTAATTTCTAACATTATTTTCTCAGATTTTTTGTTTTATAATATTTCCTAAACAATGCTCAGACTGAAGTCTGAATTACGTCTACCCTACACTGCCTTCAAGACTAACGCTTAGCAGTTTTTGCGCTTCAACTGCAAACTCCATAGGCAGCTCTTTAAATACTTCTTTGCAATATCCGTTTACAATCAGGTTGATTGCATCTTCAAGCGCAATGCCTCTTTGATTTAAATAAAATATCTGGTCGTCGCCTATCTTGGATGTTGTCGCTTCATGCTCAACCTGTGCGGTAGAATTATTTATTTCCAGATACGGAAATGTATGAGCACCGCATTTATCGCCGATTAATAACGAATCGCACTGAGAGAAGTTACGGGCATTTTCTGCCTTTTTAATTATCTTAACCTGTCCGCGGTAGCTGTTATTGCTTTTACCGGCAGAAATACCTTTTGAAACAATCGTACTGCTTGTGTTTTTGCCTATATGAACCATTTTTGTACCGGTATCTGCCTGCTGGTAATTATTAGTTACTGCAACCGAATAAAACTCGCCGCTTGAGTTATCTCCCTGTAAGATACAGCTTGGATATTTCCAGGTTATAGCCGAACCGGTTTCAACCTGCGTCCAGGATATTTTTGAATTAACTCCTTTACACAGCCCGCGCTTTGTAACAAAATTATAGATTCCGCCTTTACCATTCTTATCGCCCGGATACCAGTTCTGAACCGTTGAATATTTAACCGAAGCATTATCAAGCGCAATAAGTTCTACCACTGCCGCGTGAAGCTGGTTTTCATCCCTCATCGGAGCAGTACAGCCTTCAAGGTAGCTTACATAAGCGCCTTCATCAGCAATTATTAATGTCCTTTCAAACTGCCCGGTGTTGGCGGCATTAATTCTAAAGTAGGTAGAAAGCTCCATAGGACAGCGCACACCTTTAGGTATATAAGCAAAAGAACCATCACTGAATACTGCAGCATTAAGCGAAGCAAAATAATTATCAGTATATGGTACCACGCTTCCCAGGTACTGCTTTATAAGGTCAGAGTGATTCTTTATTGCTTCGGACATGGAGCAAAAGATTATGCCAAGCTCCGAAAGTTTTTCCTTAAAAGTTGTAGCAACGGAAACGCTGTCGAATACGGCATCCACAGCAACGCCTGAAAAGATTTTTTGTTCTTCCAGAGAAATACCCAGTTTTTCATAAGTCTTTCTCAATTCAGGGTCAACCTCATCCAAGCTGTCGAGTTTTGGTTTCTTTTTTGGTGCCGAATAATATGAAATCGCCTGATAATCAATCGGGTCATAATGAATATTAGCCCAATTTGGTTCGGTTAGAGTAAGCCAGTGCCGGTATGCTTTAAGCCGCCATTCCAGCATAAACTCCGGCTCTTTTTTTATGGCGGAAAGCCTGCAGATTATTTCCTCATTAAGCCCCAGAGGAAGGCTGTCTGCTTCTATATCACTTACAAATCCGTATTTATATTCTTTATTCGCAAGTTCTTCAATTGTCGATACTTCAGTCGAGCTCATTAACTTTTCCATATATTGATTTATATTGTAGAGACCGGGCATCCCATAGGGACAAGTGCCCCGTCTCTTTTACCAAAAACACATACCAAAACTAAAGTATCTATACAAAAAAGTCAAGATTGAAATGTGAGAATTCAGTCATAAACTGAGGTTGTGATGAGAGAATAATATTATTTCTTAGGAAAGGTTCTGTAAATATCTTTTCTGTGTGCAATAATAATGAATCTAACTGTTTCGGAATCAACCAATTCGACCCCAATTCTATAATCACCCGTTTTAATTCTGTAATAATTTTTAAAACCCGAAAGTTTTTTAATGTTTCTAATACTGATTAATGCTTTTGCGCCATCAAACTCATTTATTATATATTCAATTTTAGACAGTATTAAGGGATCATTTATCTTATTTAGACTTTTCAAAAATGATTTATCAAATTCAACAATCATTATTTTCTTAGTTTTTTGATTACTTCTTTCCTGCTAACAGTTTCAGTCGTTTTAACCTTATCCATCATTGATCCCAATGCCAGATCTTCAAACTGTTCGTCCCTTATAGGCAGTACACTACCTCCAAGCTTTTTAGCTAATGCTGATAGGATTTTATTACTCTTAGGGTCTGCCTTTATCATTAATGCACTCATAATTTACCTTAACTTAATATTTAATTTTATACTAATAATTTAACAATTTTTATGGGAGACCTAAAATAGCCTATGGAATTTAATTTTAAATTATATATAATTCAAGGCGTTCGTATTAAAGGGACACGTCACAAGTTTATGCTCTTATTTCTATCCCTTCGTTTACAATAGACTGCAAGAATCCGCTTTTATCATTACCTGTTTCAAAAAGGATTGGTTCTATTCTGTCGTCTATTTCTCTCCTCAACTTCCACAATAATGGGGTATAAGTAAAATAATCACCTTTAACCTTTTTAACAACTACTGCAACATCTATATCGCTATCAGTCCGCTGTGATCCTTTTGCATAA
This sequence comes from Ignavibacteriaceae bacterium, assembly GCA_031292465.1. Taxonomy (GTDB): domain Bacteria; phylum Bacteroidota; class Ignavibacteria; order Ignavibacteriales; family Ignavibacteriaceae; genus FEN-1297. The sequence continues at coordinate 1,809 of JARLHB010000139.1, read as the reverse complement.
GAACCGAAAAGTATTACTTTATCTAAATCAAAATGCTTTGATAGTAAAAGCCTGTAACGAATCAATTTTTCTATAGCTTCTCTTTGATCCATATTTGCAATTCTCTTGTTTTAATTAAAATTTCCGTACATTTATCATAAGTTAATGAATTAAAAATTCTATCTTTATCTGCAGGGTAATGTGCTTCAATATTCAGCGGCTCCAATAAATCCATAAAAATTTTGTTCGTCAGAAAACAAGTTATATAATTCCGCTTTCTTAGCAATATACGACAGGCTATGAGTGAATGGTGCGGAATCTGTTTTTGTTTTAGTAAAATAAGCTTTTAGAATTTTTTCTATCGATTGATGACACATAAAACCCACATACAGAAACCTTCTGCTTGTTAACATTGCTTCTACAGTTTCAAGATCATATTCTGATAAATCAGTCCAATATTTTATTTTTTCGTTCATAAGGCCTTAAAGTCTTATCAAATATAGTAAAAAGATGGCTTTAATTTCAAAGGAAGATAATATAGAATTGTTTTTGCTTTACCAAGCAGCCAGCATCGCAAATCAAAGAACTTTTATTAAAATTTTCAGAAAAATTATCCAGCAAATTACGGTCAAATTTTTTCTCAAGCATTTCATCCTTAAACAGGATAAAATATTTTTCCGCAATTTTGTTATACGTTTCTCTTGTATAGCTATTTATTTTTTTTATGGGTCCCATCACTTTAAAATTCTTTCCAGAAACAAATAGATCATTTTTTGTATTTACAGCACCCTGGTAAACAGGAATCTGCCCCTACCCTGTTTTAAATAGAATTCATTTATCGCCCCTTCTTTAGGCAAAGTGAAGTCTATTAAGATGCCCGCCGGATCATATCTAAATTGTGTTTCACTCATTGCGCTTAACGGAAAAGGAGACTGATTTGCAGGCTGTATTGTTAAAACTTTACCTTTAAGTTTTACAGTAACTTTTGTATTAAGTACTATTGAATAATACAAACCTTCATATTTTTTTAATTGTTTAACCGGAACGGCAACGGTTTTAAAAGAAGGCGGTGTGTATGGCTTATTATAATAACTGCTTAACAAAGCTGTATAAATTTCATTCATGCTGTAATTCATGGCGTTTGTACAAAAAGCAATTGCAAGGCTGTCTTCCGGGAAGTAACCCATGTTGGAAGCAAAACCATCTATCCCCCCGGTATGGCCGTATCCTTTATGCTTATAGAATGCGAGTTCAAAAATTCCCATCCCGAAATTATCTTTAAATGTTAACATGCTTTTAAGTGATTCGGGGCTGATTAAATTCCCTGTAAATAAAGCATAAGTAAATTTAACCAGGTCGCCGGTAGTTGAAACAATTCCTCCCGAACCGCCCTGTATGCTCATATCGCTTTCTTTACTTTCAACCCACTTATCATCCACCATAGTATAAGAAGATGCCTCATCATTATTAATATTTATCTTATGCCCGTAATAAGTATTATCCAGGCCAATTTTATCAATAATTCTTTTTTTCAATTGACTTGCATAACTGTCGCCGGTAATTTTTTCAATTATATAACCAAGAAGCACATAATTTGTATTGCTGTAAGCTCCCTTTTCACCCGGATTAAATTCCGGTTTATGGCTCTCAAATATTTTCAGCATTTCATTTTCGGTTTTCGGAGAAGTATGATAAGCAGCGTATTCCGAATCGTTTGTAAAACTATACAGCCCGCTGTGATGGTTTAACATCTCACCTATTGTTATCGAATCAGAGTTTGGTATTCCCGGAAAATATTTTGAAAGAGGTATATCAAGAGAAAGTTTTTTT
>JARLHB010000138.1 GCA_031292465.1 Ignavibacteriaceae bacterium | reverse complement strand
GCGCTCCAAACCACATGACAATGAAATACAGTTCGTTTTTCGTGATAGCTGCGGCGCACCCACATTCCACACAACTTTTATTTATGATAAAAACACCGATTCCTGGCGCTGGATAATGGATAATGATGATAACGGCAAACTACAGCCTTTTGCGCGTGTTGCATTAAAAAGACAATAGATATTTAGAATAATTTTGTCACATTCCGTATGGGTTCGGGATGGGGCTATAATAATTGATGACGATTTTCTTACACTAATTTTGATGCCCTTTATTTCTTTTCTTTAGAATCATGATAATTCAATAAGAATTACTATTTTTGTGAAACTTTTTCGGAAATTTAAATATATAAATGAAAAGAATTTTACTTGTCAGGACCGACCGGGTCGGTGATGTTGTTTTTATTACGCCAATGATTCGCGAGCTGAGGAAAAAATATCCGGATGCATTTATTGCAACTCTTACACGGCTGCATACTAAAAACATTATGCTGAACAATCCGCACCTGGATTTGGCTTTAACAGACGATCTTAGCAAAGAATCATTCTGGGATGTTGTTAAAGAATTGCGTAAGTACAAGTTTAATTACGGGCTCCTGATGATGCCTACAGAGCGTGCAGCCTACCAGATGTTCTGGGCGGGTATTAAAACGAGAATAGGCGTAGGGCATAAGCTTTATGAAATTATTACAGGCATGAGGAGTGTTTCAAGAAACAATTACACTCCCCTACGCCATGAAGCTGATTATTGCATGGACCTTGCCAGAAAAATCGGTGTAGAAACCGATGATATTACTCTTGAAATATTCCTTTCTGAAAAAGAGAAAGCAGAGGCTGCCGCATTACTTGAAAAATTTGGCGTAGAACAAAATGATTTGAAGATTATGATTCATACCGGGTCTCTTGGTTCTGCACCAAACTGGAGCGAAAGGAAGTATTTCAATCTTATTCAAAGGATATTTAAGGAATTCAATAGCGATAACCTTAAAATCATACTTACTGCAAGTGAAATGAGCATGGATTTTCTTCGTGAGCTTGATAAGTTTGAAGAGGGCAAAATAATTAATTTATCCCGGGAGTTTGACGACTTAAGGGATTTTATAAAGGTTATAGGCCAGGCTGACGTTTTTATGGGCCCTTCAACCGGGCCGCTTCATATTTCAGATGCACTTGGTAAAAAGACAATTGTAATACACTGTCACAGAGCTATGAATTGTCCTAAGCATCAGGGTATGATAAATAAATACTCAATCAACCTGGAAGTGTCTGAAGAAAACTGCAAAAGGTACTGCAGCGCTGACCAGAATACATGCGGCATTGAAAATGGGCTTGGTATTGACGAAGTTATAAATGCGATGAAAAAATTGCTTAAAAGATAACTGTTAATGAACTATTGTGGATCCTATTAACGCTTATTATTAGTAACTATTTTTTTCCACCGTTAAATTACTGTTATATAAATAAAAATTGAAAGAATATTGAATGGATTTATCAGAATTAAAAATACCACGATGTAAAAACTATAACGGATACAAGCCATGTTTCTCATATGAGAACTGCTTAGAAAACGGATGCCAGCATGAAAATGATAATACCAAAATTGGCGTAAAGATACTTATTATATCTCTGGATGCGCTTGGTAATGTACTTGATAATACTCCTGTATTATATGCTTTAAAAAGGAAGTTCCCCGTAAGCACAATTTACTGGATGACGATGCCTGCTGCCGAGAAGATTTTATTCAATAATCCTTTGATTGACAAAGTGTTTACATGGACGGATGAGCAGCGCATGATTGCAAGGCAAATTGAATATGACTACGTAATGAATGCTGATAAATCCGATTACGCATGTGCTTTTGCAAACGAAATTAAGGCAAAAAACAGGCTTGGTTTCCTATTAAGCGAAGATGGAAAGATTATTCCTGCTAACCAGGGCGCAATGTACAGCTATTTAATGGGAAATAACGACGAGTTTAAATTCAGGGAAAATAAACGCAGCGGCGTGGATATAATACACGAAGCTTTTGAACTTGAATATAAAAGAGATCCTTATGTTTTCGGCTTAACAGTTGAGGAAAAAGGATTTGTTGAAGCTTATAAAAAAGAGATGGCATATAATCCGAAGAAAACTTATGTGGGATTTAATACCGGCTGTTCTACCCTGTTTCCCAACAAAAAAATGACTATTGAGCAGCATGTAGCTTTAATTAAGGACTTTCTTAAGGACGAAAGCCTGCAGGTTATTCTTCTCGGAGGTAGAGAAGATACTGAAAGAAATGTTCAGATTTATGAATCTTTTAGTGAAGCAGACAAAAAGAAAATTATTACTACTCCTACAACAATGGGATTAAGAAGCGGTATATGTTTTATGGATATTGCCGATATAGTTATAACCGGCGATTCTTTCGGTATGCATATGGCTATAGGGTTAAAGAAATATGTAATTGCGTGGTTTGGGCTGTCATGCAGTGCCGAGATTGAATTATATGACCGTGGCGCAAAATTAGTCCCCGAAGGCCTTGAGTGTTCTCCCTGCTGGAAAAAAGTCTGCCCTTATAACCTTGAATGCATTCAGATGATTGACTTAAATAAGATTATAAGCCTTACAAAGGAATTTTCCTTAAAGATTAGAAAATAAATCAATAAAAAAGCGGCATCTTAAATTAGATTAAAGATGCCGCTTTTTTTTATAGAGAGAGAAACTTTTACTACTTAT
>JARLHB010000137.1 GCA_031292465.1 Ignavibacteriaceae bacterium | reverse complement strand
TTAATCCAAGTTCCCATGGTGAACCGGCATACTGGATTGACGAGATAGGGCTTGCACCTGTGCCGCCGTCATGCCCGCTTATCAGGATATGATCTGCATGTGCTTTTGCAACACCAGCGGCAATTGTTCCAACACCTGTTTCGGAAACCAGCTTAACGCTTATTCGTGCCTTTGGATTAATATTCTTCAAATCAAATATTAATTGCTTTAAATCTTCGATTGAATAAATATCATGGTGCGGAGGAGGGCTTATAAGCGTAACTCCCGGTATGCTATGACGAATTTTTCCGACAATTTTATCTACTTTAAATCCTGGCAGTTGTCCGCCTTCACCCGGTTTAGCGCCTTGCGCCATTTTTATCTGAAGCTCATCTGCATTTATAAGATAATTAGCCGTTACGCCAAACCTTGCAGATGCTACCTGCTTAATAGCAGAACGCATGCTGTCGCCGTTGTCAAGAGTTTTAAAGCGCTCAGAATCTTCTCCGCCTTCACCTGTATTTGACTTACCGCCTACCCTGTTCATTGCTATTGCAAGCGATGTATGTGCTTCTCTTGATATAGAACCAAAGCTCATAGCGCCGGTTGAAAATCTCTTAACAATTTCTTTAGCAGGTTCTACTTCTTCAATCGGAACCGGAGTTCCGGTTGTATCAAAATCGTATAAGCTTCTAAGTGTAACTCTTTTTTTATCCTGATCATTTATAAGAGCTGTATATTCTTTAAATGTTTTATAATCGCCTTTGCTTGTACTTTGCTGAAGCTTGGATATGGTTAACGGGTTCCAAAGGTGATATTCTCCGTCTCTTCTGTAGTGATATAAACCGCCGACATCAAGCGTGCTTTGATCTATCTGAGGGTCAAGAGCGTGCACATGCCTCTTTATGGTTTCTTCTTCAAGCATTTCAAGGCTTAAACCTTCAATATTTGTAGGTGTGCCGGTAAAATAGTTTTCAACTATTTCAGTATCCAGGCCTATTGCTTCAAAAATCTGAGCACCGCAATAGGACTGCAATGTGCTTATACCCATCTTGCTGAATATTTTGTATAGCCCTTTGCTTACCGCTTTTACAAAATTATTTCTGGCGATTTTATAATCTTTTATGTCCGGTAAAAATCCTTTTTCAGTCAGGTATGCTAATGTTTCATATGCTACATAAGGATTGATTGCATTAGCACCGTACCCGCAAAGTAATGCAAAATGATGCACTTCTCTCGGCTCGCCGCTTTCAACAATAAGGCCTGTTCTGGTTCTTAATCCGGCTCTCAGTAAAGAATGGTGTACTCCAGATGTTGCAAGCAGGCTTGGTATAGCGGCACAGCTTCTGTCTAATCCTTTATCGGACAGAATTATTAATGATATTCCGGATTTTACTGCCTCAACAGCTTCCGTACAAATCTGATCCAGCCTTTCACGCATATTATGCCTTACATTCGGATTGAAAAGCAATGGAATTGTTATTGATTTAAAATGTCCTTTTGCAATATTCCTGATTTTTTCCAATTGGGAATTTGACAGCAAAGGATGTTCAAGTTCAAGCCTGTGTGCATGCAATGGAGTTTCAGCAAGCAGGTTCTGTTCAGGCCCTACATAAGTAGTAAGCTCCATTACCAATTCTTCCCTTATGGGATCAATAGGAGGATTAGTAACCTGTGCAAATAACTGTTTAAAATACCTGAATAATATCTGTGGTTTCTCCGATAATACAGCCAGCGACGCATCAGAACCCATTGAGCCGGTTGCTTCCTGTCCGTTCATAGCCATAGGCAGCATAACCTGGAAAAGGTCTTCCTTTGTATAGCCGAAAATTCTCTGGCGAGTATGAAGCGTTTCAAAGTCCGCATTATATATGTTATCCGGCTGAGGCAAATGAGAAAGCTTTATCATATTCTCATTAACCCATTTGCGGTAAGGCTTTCTTGTTACAATTTCTTTTTTTACTTCTTCATCTTCAACAATTCTTCCCTGTTTCAGGTCAAGAATAAACATACGCCCGGGTTGAAGTTTGCCTTTCTGGGCAACATTGTCCGCATCAACACTGAATGTACCTGCTTCGGAAGTAAGTACAACAAGGCCGTCTTTAGTTACCACATAGCGTGAAGGGCGTAATCCGTTACGATCAAGGGTAGCACCAATAATTTCGCCGTCTGTAAATACGACCGCTGCCGGGCCGTCCCATGGCTCCATCATTGTTGCATGATATTCGTAAAATGCTTTCCTGTCCGGATCCATCAAATCGTTTTTGGACCATGCTTCGGGAATCATCATCATCATTGCATGAGGAACGCTTCTGCCGCACATAACAAGAAGTTCAAGGACTGAATCAAATGTTGCGGAATCGCTCTGCCCTTCCATAATAATAGGAAGCATTCTTCTTAAGTCCTTGCCAAAATACGGCGATTCCATTACAGCCTGGCGCGCAGTCATCCAGTTTTTATTTCCACGCAGTGTATTTATTTCGCCGTTATGTGCAATCATTCTGAAAGGATGTGCAAGGTCCCATGTAGGGAATGTATTTGTTGAAAAACGTAAATGGATCATTGCCATAGCGGTTTTCATATCCTTATCGCTAAGATCCTTATAGAAATCCGTTATCTGCGGGGCAAGCAGCATTCCTTTATATATTAATACCTTGCTTGAAAAAGACGGAACGTAATATTTGCTCCTGTCGCATTTTATTTCTGCACGTACGCGGTGATCAATAATTCTTCTTATAAGATAAAGTTTTCTTTCAAACTCATCCTGAGTAGCAATGTTTTTGTTAAGCCCTATAAAACACTGGCGTATAAACGGCTGTGTAATTTTAGCGCCTTCTCCGGGTACAGTTGAATCAACCGGAACATCGCGCCAGCCTAAAAATTTCTGATTTTCATCAATAACAATTTTCTCAACAATATTTTCAATAGCCTTGCGCATTATAGGATCCTGGGGAAGGAACATCATTCCAACGCCGTATTTTCCCGCAGCAGGGAGCTTTATTTTATTTTCAGATGCAACTTTACGCATAAATTCATCCGGCATCTGAATTAAGATACCCGCGCCATCGCCGGTTTTGGGGTCTGCCCCAACAGCGCCGCGGTGCTCAAGGTTTTTTAATATATCAAGCCCTTTATCAATAATAGAACGGGATTTTCTTCCTTTAACATCAGCTACGAAACCCATGCCGCACGCATCATGTTCGAAGACAGGATTATACATGCCCTGGCTTTTTACAGGTAAGCTATAGTTATTTAGATCCCCTTCAGTATTATTATTGGTATTCATCTTAAGGTCACTCCTTCACAAAGGTATTGGCTATACAAATGCTAAAAATGTATAAAATTTCAAATAATTCCCGATTTTACATCCTGATTCCTTATATTGTAAGGATAGCGGAATAATATTATAAAGTATTTTAGGCAATTTAAGAATTTTTAGGAAATTTTCAAGATTAAACTGAATCAAAGCCTAAAATAATTACAAAAATATTAAGAAAACGCACTATTTCCGCAACGTTTATACAATATTTTGAATAATATTAAATCAGAACTATATCATCAAGAAAAGGAAGTTTTAACTGAAGCTCTTTTACTTTATCGATAGAAATGTCTGCAGAAAGAATTGTTTCATTATCTTCCGAAGAAATTACTTCACTTCCCATTGGATCATATATACAGCTGCAACCGTTATATTTTAATTTAATGTCGTTTCCTGCGCGGTTTACTCCTGCAACATAACATTGATTTTCAATCGCTCTCGCTTTAAGCAGCGTTTTCCAATGTTCAATTCTTGCAGCCGGCCAGCTTGCAATTACAACTATTAGTTCAACTCTGCTTTTACCATACTGCCTGTATAATTCAGGAAATCTGAGGTCATAACAAATGGATAAACCGGCGTTCCAGTTTCCTATCTTCGTAACTACCGTCTCTACACCTCTTGCATAATGCTTGTCCTCGGATGAAAGAGAAAAAGGGTGAATTTTTCTGTACACTTTTTCTATTTTACCCAGCGGATTTATATGCATTAAGGAGTTGTAATATTTTCCGTCTCTTTCCTCAATTATACCAGAAAGAACATGAGCTTTGTTATTTAATGCCAGTCCAGCAAAGAACCTGAAACTTTCTCCGTCCAATGATTCGGCAAATGAAGCCGCATTCATTGTAAACCCGGTAAGGGACATTTCAGGAAATATTAAGACATCTTCGTTTCTTTTCTTATTGAAGATGAGATTTATCAGCCTATCCTGATTTTTTAATTTATCTTCCCAAACAGGGCTGTATTGAACAAGACCGATTTTCAAAGCAATACCGGTTTTAATAAAATAACAATTACAAATAAAACAATTTGACCGTCTAATTTAAACAGTTAAATGTTCTTTTTTATTCTGAAACTTAAATAATTTATAATTCATACTATCAATCAGAGCCTGAAAACTTGCTTCAATTATATTTTCAGAAACTCCCACAGTGCTCCAGGTTTCTTCACCATCGCTTGACTGAATCATAACTCTTACCTTAGCGCCTGTACCGGCTTTTTCATCAAGCACGCGTACTTTATAGTCAATCAGTTTAACCATCGCAATTTCCGGATAAAACCTTGTCAAAGCTTTTCTTATTGCTTTATCAAGAGCATTAACAGGGCCGTCGCCGTCTGATGCTGTATGTTCAATTTCACCATCCACCGATATTTTTAACACTGCCTCAGAATATGAAGTCCCTTTATCATCATAAAAAACATTTACTTTTGAATCAACTACATCGAAGAACGGCGTAAATTCATTAAGTTCAGATCTTAACAGCAATTCAAAGGACGCTTCTGCGCCGTCAAATTGGAAGCCATCGTATTCAAGCGACTTTATATAGTTTACTAACTTCTTGCTTGCTTCTTTATTATCTGATAAATCAATGCCAAGCTCTTTTGCTTTATAACGTATATTGCTTTGCCCTGATAAATCGGAAACAAGAACTCTTTGCTTATTGCCAACTGCTTCCGGTTTAATATGCTCATACATTGTGCTGTCTTTAAGAACAGCGCTTACATGTATTCCGCCTTTATGAGCAAAAGCGGATTTGCCTACAAATGCCGCTCTTGTATTAGGCGAAAGATTCATCAGCTCAAATACAAAGTTTGATAATGACGTTAAATGAACAAGGCTTACATATTGTTTTGTCTGACGCTTTAATTTCAAAATAATATTTGGAATAATACTGCATAGGTTTGCATTGCCGCATCTTTCGCCTACGCCATTAATAGTGCCCTGTACATGAACAGCCCCGGCTCTTATTGCCGCTAATGAATTTGCAACAGCCAGCTCGGAATCATTATGTGTATGTATGCCTAAAGGTACGGAAAGCTGAGACTTTAATTCCGTTACAATGGAATACACTTCATCGGGAAGCGAACCGCCGTTGGTATCGCATAAAGCTATAACATCAGCTCCCGCTTTTTCAGCGGCCTTAAGCATTTTAACTGCAAATATTTTGTCATCCTTGTATCCGTCAAAGAAATGTTCGGCATCATAGATAACGCGCTTGCCGTTCTTCTTCATAAATTCAACGGATTTAAATATTAACTGCTCGTTTTCTTCATCAGTAAATCCGAGTCCCAGATGAGAATGAAGCCGCCATGTTTTTCCAAAAATTGATATTACTTCTGTATCGGCTTTCAACAATGCTAAAAGGTTGGGATCAGATGCAATGTTATTTAACGACCTTGCTGTGGAACCAAAAGCGCATACCTTGGAGTGATAAAGTTTTAACTCCTTTATCCTTTGAAAGAACTCTTCATCACGAGGGTTGCTGCCCGGCCAGCCGCCTTCTATAATATCAATACCAAACTCATCCAGCCGGCGCACTATTAATAATTTGTCCTGGACAGAGAGATTTACTCCTTCTCCCTGTGTCCCGTCGCGAAGTGTTGTATCAAATAGCTCTATTGGATCACTCATAATTACTTCCCAATCAATTTTTATTAACTTAGCTTTTCTTGTTCTAACATTATGCTTCTAATATTACT
>JARLHB010000136.1 GCA_031292465.1 Ignavibacteriaceae bacterium | reverse complement strand
TAATAATTTAGATTATAATTTTTACAGGTTCCTCAAATTGTGTGCTAATTATTTTGCCGCTTCCTGAACGATTTAACAGTCACTTTTTTATAACTATGATATAGTTTTATTAAAATGATAACATTTTTACGGTCGATAAAAAATCAGGGAACGCTTTACTTCCGCATTAAAGCATGTTTTCGGAACAATTCTTAAAACATCTGAATAAAAATTTATTGCGCAGCACGGCATAAAGTTTGAGACTTTACATGTTTAAGCATTAATAATGCTGCGTGGTTTATTCACTGCATTCAATTCAAAACAAGATATATTTTAAGGATTCAATTAATGAAAAAAGCGTCTAAATTTGTTTCTGCGTTATGCTTTATCCTTTTGGTTCAGTTCAATGCATTCGGCCAGCTTGATCATTTTATAACCGCTAAGGCAGATAAGCTAATGGACGGCGATACGGAGTTGAGGTTTGTTTCTTATAACATTCCGAACCTGCATTACATAGAAGACTATTTCCAGTTTGATTCATCCAGCCCGTGGCGCCTGCCGACAGACTTTGAAATAAGAGACGCATTAAGAGCTATTAAAATGAGCGGTGGAAAAGTTGTAAGAATTTATACGCTGTCTGTCCGCCGGGAAGGGGAGTCAGATGATATTATCAGGCATGTGGAAGGCCCTGGCAAGTTTAATGAAAAAGCTTTCAAAGCTCTTGATAAAGTATTGCAGATAGCAAATGAAGAAGGTGTAAGAGTAATTATTCCATTTGTTGATAATTGGTACTGGTGGGGAGGAAGAACGGAGTATGCAGCTTTCAGGGGTAAAACATCTGATGAATTCTGGACCGATCCGCAGTTAATTTCGGATATTAAAGTTACTATAAATTTTTTGCTGAACAGGAAAAACACATACACAGGTGTTTTATACAAAGATGATAAAGCAGTGTTCGGATGGGAGACAGGAAATGAATTGCAGGCTCCTCTTTCATGGCAGAATGAAATAGCCGGGTATGTGAAAAGTTTGGATAAAAATCACCTGGTGCTTATGGGAACATTAAACGAGCTGCTTAAGGAAGACGAGGTAAGCAATCCGAATTTTGACGTACTTTCCACACACCATTATTCTCCGGTAGGCAGCGCTGTATCCAATATTATTAAGAACAGGGAATTAACAAAAGGCAGGAAGCCTTATTTTGTCGGCGAGTACGGATATGTAAATTCCAATGATGTAAAAGCTATAGTTGATACTGTTATTAAAAACGATATATCCGGAATAATGATATGGAGCATGAGATTCCATTCCAGAAACGGGGGATTCTATCAGCATGTGGAAAACTACGGGGTTGGTTCTTACAGATTTCCGGGATTTGAATCCGGCAAAATGTATAATGAAAAAAATATTATGGATATAATGCGTGAAGGCGCATATAAAATTGACGGCAAAGATATTCCGCCCATGCCTGTACCTGAGCCGCCGGTTATAAATAACATACCTGATGTTTATGATATAAGCTGGCAGGGTTCTACAGGAGCTTCACTATATACAATACAAAGAAGAAAATCAGGAAGTGATAAATGGGAAACTATTGCTGATAATGTCTCAGATGCGGATGTTATATTTCGCCCTTTATATAACGATATTACTGCAGAATATGGAAAAAGTTATTTTTACAGGGTATCGGCAAAAAATTCTTCCGGTGCGTCTGCATTTTCAAATGAATTCGGGCCGGTAGAAGTAAATTATAAAAAGTTTATTGATGAACTTGAAGACTCTTCTAAATTTGCAGAAAGTCACGGCAGTTTTGAATTCTTAAAGTATCAGGATATATTTAAAGCTAAAGAAGATAACAGCAGGGTAAAAGGCTCTAAAGAGTCTTACATTATTTATCGGGTAGCGGAAAAAATAGACTCGATAAAAATTCAGGCATTTTTAACTGGTAGTAATAGCGGATTTGAATTATATGCTTCCGATTCATTAAATACTCTTGAACCGGGCAAAGACATTGCAAAATTATTACCGGCCAAGATTGAAACTTTTCCGCCGTACAAAAATTTTTATGGTTCTTTTAATCCTGCTGTTTATAGCTGTATTGAATTTCCGGCGCACAGTAAATACCTGAAGATAAAGTTTACAGGTGAAGCACAGTTAAGCAGGGTAGAGATTATATACTCAAAGATTGATGAACAGAACCCGGACATTATTACGGCTCAATAAAATAGACATAAAGTTGAGAACTGCCAATGTTATATCCTTTCCGTAAGAGGTTGATTGGCATCTTTAACCCCTTCTTTAACCGGGAGGGGTTATTTTCTTAATTAGGGATAATTACGAACCGGGAAAATATTTTTAGATATTTTGTGAATTATTATCTGTGGGATATTTAATTTAAGTACATAGTTTTTAAAATATGTTAAGGATGTTCATGAAATTCTTTATTTTATTCTTTGCAATGATTGCAGCCGCTATGCCCCAAAATAAGCCGGGTGCCATTATTATGCCTGGTATATTTTCTGACAACATGGTGCTTCAGCAAAAGGCTAATGTTACGTTCTGGGGAAAAGCATCTCCCGGTGAATTAGTTGTTGTAAATGCAAGTTGGGGAGCCTCGGCAGGAACTAAAGCGGATGACAAAGGCAACTGGAAAACAAAAATAAAGACAATAAAAGCAGGCGGGCCATATCAGGTAAAAGTAAAAGTTGCTGATTCAACTATAGTTTA
>JARLHB010000135.1 GCA_031292465.1 Ignavibacteriaceae bacterium | reverse complement strand
TTTCCCAGGATATTATTCCCGAGAAGATGATCATCTCTCATACCGGCTAAATAATTTTCAAGCGATTCAAGCATATATTCATATTCACCGCGAAGATATACAATGCCTGTTTTTGCACCGATAGTATATCCCGCCACAACCATACCGTCAAAAACCAATTCCGGATACTCCAGCATCAATACTCTGTCTTTAAATGTACCCGGCTCGCCTTCATCAGCATTACATACGATAAATTTCTTATCGGCATTAGCAGCAGCCGTCAGCATCCACTTTGTAGCGGTTGGAAAGCCTGCTCCGCCTCTGCCTTTCAATCCTGAATTTTTAATTTCAAAAAGAATATCTTCCCTGCTAAGCTTTATTGCCTTTTTAATTGCATCACCCCGGAGGTATTCGGAAAACAGAACGGGGCCCGTTCTTTTTTTATCATTTGTTATTGTAATTTCCATATTTGCCTCTACCTTATTTCATTCAGGATATTGACTGCGGTTTCGGGATCCAAATGCGTATAAACTTTTTCGTTTACAAGCATAGCCGGCCCCTGGTCGCACATACCGAGACAATTAGTGTATTCAAGAGTAATTCTTTTATCCTTAGTGGTTTCTCCAAAAGAAATACCAAGTTCTCTTTTAACGGCAGCTTCAACTACATCTTTGCCTGCCATATCGCAAGAGATAGTTCTGCACAACCGGACAATATTTCTTCCCTTCGGCTCTGAACAAAGGAAGGAATAAAAAGTAATTACACTATATACTTCCACAGGATGAATATTTAAAAGCCTTGCTACTTCCTGCTGTGCAAAGTCGGAAATATATTTATGCTTTCTCTGTATTGCCTGCAGTATCTGGAGAAGTGCAGGACGGTCGGTTCCGTACTTATTTACTAAGCTTTCTATTTCAACCGATAAAGCATTCTTTTCCAATACCAACATATTATATCCCTCCTTTTGCTTGTAAAAGCTTTTCAACTTTTCCAATCAATTGTTCAGGCGAAATTGGTTTTTCAACGAATTCATCCACCGGCACAAGTTCATTTATGCCGAAATCCATGCCGAGAGATTTGGAAACCGAAGTGTACATTATGATAGGTGTGGAGATATTTTCTTTTCTGAATTTTTGTGCGAGGAAAAATCCGTCGTCCGGTTCATTCATCATCACATCCAGGATGATTAAATCCGGAGAATTTTCTTTGACGATTTTGTAACCGTCATCAGGGTTGGTTGCGGTTACAACCTCATATCCTTTAGAGGTTAAGACAAGACTGCTGGCATCAACGATATCAGGATCATCGTCTATGATAGCTATTTTAGCCATAAAGTGCCTCTCTTTTGTTGTTTGGTTTTGATTAAGAACTATATTTATTTATGTCAATTTATCCGCCTTTTGTTCCGTATTATTATTTCCGTTTCTGAAAGGAAGAAATACTTTAAATGATGTTCCCGTATTGAACTCGCTTTCCACTTCCACTTTACCTGAATATGAATCGATAATTCTTTTTACTATTGACAGCCCCAATCCCGTCCCGCTTATGTCTTTTGTCTTTTCATTCTTTGCTCTGAAAAATTCCTGGAATAATTTATTCTTTTCGGCTGGCTTTAATCCTATTCCCGTGTCTTTAATTTCAGTAACTATATAATTCCCTGACTGGGTAATATTAATATTTATTGAACCGCCGGTTTTGTTATACTTTATTGCATTGCTTATAAGGTTGGTAAACAGCCTGCTTATTTCATCCTGATCGACATGCAAATGCGGAAGCTTCTCAGACACAGTAACATTTACAATTAGATTTTTCTTAGATATTTCCATCTGAAATAATTCTATTATAGGCTTAATAATGACTGTTAAATCCTGTTCCGATATTTCCCGGCTTACGGTTTTTAACTCCATCCTCGATATATCAAGAAGGTCATTTACCATTTTCAGCAAACCGTCAAGGCGAATCTGCGATCTGTTAAGATAATTTAATTTCTGTTCTTCACTAAGGTGGATAGAGGAGTCTGAGAAAAGTTTTAAATAACCATATACGGCAGCTACCGGGGCTTTAAGCTCATGTGATACCATTGAGACAAATTGAGATTTAAGAAACTCGATTTTTTTCAACTCGGTAATATCTTTAATAACAACCACAACACCTGCAAGCGTTCCATCTGGATTGGCAACAGGAGAAGAAGTTGCTTCTACAAAAAGCTCACGGTTTGGTTTAAGCTCAACCTGGGATGAAAAAGATTTTTGTTCGCATTTCTCCAGGGGCAGAAATTTATTTATCAGCCCTGCAATTTGAGGAGGCAGTTTGTCAATTACATATTCTTCAATTTTTATTTGTTCAAAGCCGAGATACTTTAATGCACTGGGGTTAAATAAAACCGCTTCGCCGTTTTTATTAACAACAAGCAGCCCGTCTGATATGGAATTAATGATTGTATTTAATCTTGATTTTTCGAAAGCAACTTCAAGAAGCCGTTCTTCCCTTTCCTCCTTCCATTTTCTTTTCTCAATTATAAGTTCTCTGCGGCTGTAGCCCTGGGATAATTTTTGGAATAACTCTTCGGGGGTAAAAGGTTTAGGAATGTAGCTGAATGCGCCGAATTTTATTGCCTCAACAGCCGTTTCATAGCTTGCATAGCCTGTAGCAATAAGACAAACGGTATCAGGGAAAGCTTTAAGAATTTCTTTCATTACCTGAAGGCCGTCTATATCGGGCATTTTTAAATCAATGATGGCAAGGTCAAATTCAGTCTTTGTACCTAAACTTATGCCGTCATAACCGTTCTCCGCAGTTTCAACATAATAGCCCTCCCCTTCCAAAAGGCGTTTTGTTCCGATGCGGAGCCCTTTTTCATCATCGATTATTAATATTTTCGGGCTATGGCTGTTTTCCATATAATAAAACTATTTTACGTACGTTCAACCAACACTCCGAGAACTATATTTTTTCCGGAATCCCGGAGAAGAGATTAACTCTCTTTCGATGCAAAATAAGATTCAAGCTTTTTAACCAGTTCATCGGCTACAACAGGTTTGTTTATTATTTCGTCGCATTTAATCCATTCTTTTTCTTCGCCTGTAGATGCGCTGAACTTAAAGCCTGTAAAATAAGCCGCTGACGTAAGGACAATAACAGGAATAGTTTTTCCGTAATTATCTTTCTTTATTTTGTAGCTTAAAACAAAACCAGAATCATGTTCTTCCATTATTAAATCTATTATTGCTGCATCTGGTTTCCCTGATTCAAACAGTTCCCATCCTTGTTGACTATTTTCTGCTGTAATTACCTGGTATCCTCTTGATTCAAGTAGAACCTTATTCTGCTCTAATAAATCCACATCATCATCAACCAGTAATATTTTTTTCTTTACATCGGACTGCATTAAAATTAACTCCTTAATTCAAATTAATTATTTGCGTTTTATTTTCCTTCGGGAGCTTTACAACAAAAGTTGTCCCTTTCCCTTGTTCGCTTTGAAATGAAATAAATCCCTGATGCATCTTTACAATGCCGTATGTTATTGCCAAACCAAGCCCTGTGCCTTTACCAATCTTTTTTGTAGTAAAGAAAGGGGTAAACACTTTAGCAAAGTTGTCTTTTGGTATACCCGGCCCATTGTCTGTTATCTCAGTTACAAGGAAGTCATTTTCCCATTTAAGCTTAATTGCAAGAGTTTTACGGCAGTCTTTTTCAAGTTCTCCAAGCGCCTCACACGCATTGTTAATTATATTCAGAAAGACCTGTTTTAACTGGTCCTCATCGCCGTCTATCACAGATGAGCTTATCTGGCCGTCAATGTTCATTTCAATATTTTCATAAAGCGGATTTACTTTTATAGTCTTTACTATTTCTTCAAGAAGAAGAGATAATTCCACTTTTGTTAAATTCAGTTTGCCCTGCCTGGCAAAATTCAAAAGATTAGCAACAATGTTCTTGCACCTGTTGGCTTCGTCCATTATTAAATCAAGGTCTTCAGTATTTTGCCCGCTTTCCTGAATACGCGAAAGCTGTTTTTTTAATAATGAAGAATAAAGGATTATTGTGCCAAGCGGGTTATTTATTTCATGGGCAACCCCGGCAGCCAACTGTCCTATTGATGCAAGCTTTTCAGCCGTTCTTAATTGTTCCTGTGTATTGCTTAAATTATTGTATGCCTTTCCAAGTTCGTCAATCAGATAGGGAAGGCACATTTCTTTTTCAGCAAGGTCTTTCGCAATTGCTATGGCATATTCACGGCATGTATTATAGCCGCACGCGCCGCAGTTTAGTTCATCCTGCGCTTTAAATTTATTTGTCTCGGTTAATATTTCCTTAATTCTTTCTTCCGAGGGATATGGCCGTTTCTGGCTCTTGGCAGAAAAATTCCTGTAAAAATTTATTTTCCTGCTGTTGTACAGATTACTTTTCCATATCTGCTTATCGATAGAATTAATTTTCTCTTCAATAAAGTTAATAACTTTTTCTCTTCTTGAGTAATAGTTTAAATTCGAATCGATTGCCGGGCCGCTTATACAACCTTCGCAAAACAATATATCAACGAACTTTGCTTTTATATTGTTGTCTGATATTTCATCAATCAACTCGGTCACTTTCTTTTTACCTTCAACAGCAATAATTTCTTTTTCAAGGATGTCGCCGGAAATAGTTGCCGTCTTCAAAAGGCCTCCGGCAAGCGGAAATGACTTGCCCATATTTGCATGAGGCGGGTCGAAATTGGTTTCTTCCAAACCGGCAAAATCAATTCCGCCGTTTATAAACATCCGTTTTATTTCTGTAAAAGTTAATAC
Organism: Ignavibacteriaceae bacterium; assembly: GCA_031292465.1. Lineage (GTDB taxonomy): Bacteria > Bacteroidota > Ignavibacteria > Ignavibacteriales > Ignavibacteriaceae > FEN-1297. Next base: position 23,164 of record JARLHB010000135.1, on the reverse strand, counting down.
CGCGTCAATTGCGCCACAGACCTCTTCATCCATGTATTCCTGCTTCTTGGCTATACACGGACCAATAAACACAATCTTATAATCACTGCCCAGGGTTGATTTCAGGTATCTTCCCATTGCAATCATTGGCGAAACAATTTTTGCAAGGCTCGGTACCAAATCAGTATGATATTTTTCAATATAATTTATAACAGCCGGACAGGCAGAACTTATTATAGTTTCTTTAGCTTCCGATTCAAATACTTTAAGATACAGGCCGCTTATTAAATCAGCCCCAAAGGCTGCTTCAACTACTTTACTAAAACCAAGTTTCCTTAAAGCTGACGGCAATTTTAAATAATCATTTGGGAAAGAGGCTGCAAAAGACGGTGCAACTATTGCAATCGTCTTTGTCCGGGTCAGAATCTCTTTCTGCACCTTCTCAATATCACTGGCAATACGCTTTGCATTTTGAGAACATACTTTTACGCAATGCCCGCATACTATACATCTGTCATAAAGCACCGCTGCCTGGCCGTTTATTACCTTAATTGCCTGTGCAGGGCATTCTCTTATACATGAATAGCATCTCTTACATCGCGCAAGTATCGTGCTGACTATTCCGTCATTCATTTCGCAACCTATTGTTCGGTTCCGCAACTACTATAATATCAAAAAGAACTTTATTATTACTCTTAACTTACAAATCTTTACTTATAACTTTTTTTCTGTCAAAATACTCTGTATGAAGAATTTCATGCGCCTTATGAGAGTTAGGCTCCACTAAAAATTCTTTATAGAGAATTTTAACCGATTCATTTTCATGAGATCTGCGTAATTTCATTTTGTTGTCAATCTGATACAACGCTTTCATTCTCTTCTGAATTTTTTCGGTTTGCTGATGTATTGGCTGTCCGCCGCCGTTTATACAGCCGCCCGGGCAGGTCATTACTTCTATAAAATGATATTTAGATGTACCGTTTTGTACTTCATCAAGTATTCTCTTTACATTGCCTATCCCGTTTACAACTGCAACATTAACATTCAGGTCACCAATTGGAATTGTAGCTTCCTTAACTCCATCTTCGCCTCTTATAGCTTCCAATTCAAGATTTTCTAATTCTTTACCTGAAAGCTTAAAGTAAGCAGTCCTGAGAGCAGCTTCCATAACACCGCCGGATGTTCCGAATATAGCGGCAGCGCCTGTGGATTCTCCAAGAGGATTGTCAAAGTATCCTTCCGGAAGATCGCCGAATTCAATTCCTGCAATCTTAAAGAATCTTACAAGCTCGCGGGTTGTAAGAACTGCATCAACATCGGCCATGTTTTCTTCGCTTAATTCATTCCTGTTTGATTCATATTTCTTTACGGTACACGGCATTATTGATACAACAAATACATCTTTAGGGTTGATGCCCATTTTCTTGGCGTAGTATGTTTTCAGTACGGCGCCTTCCATTTCATGCGGTGACTTGCATGTTGAAAGATGTTCCAATATTTCCGGCCTGTTCTGCTCGGCATATTTTATCCATCCCGGGCAGCAGCTTGTAAACATTGGCAATTTGCCGCCGTTCTGAACCCTGTGAATAAGCTCTGTTGCCTCTTCCATTATGGTTAGATCCGCTGCAAAATTGGTATCAAATACTTTCTTAAAGCCTAAACGTTTAAGGCCTGTTACCATTTGGCCGGTTACATCCGTACCAAGAGGTATATTGTATTCTTCACCAAGTGTTGCCCTTACTGCGGGTGCAACCTGAACTATTGTAAATTTGTTCTTGTCATTAAGTGCATTTACAACTTCTTTTAGTGAACCTTTTTCTCTTAATGCAGCAGTCGGGCATACAAGAATGCACTGCCCGCATAAAATACAATCGCTTACATTAATTCCTTTGTTATAAGGAGTAGTAACAATGCTTGAGAAGCCTCTGTTTGTAAAATCAATTGCCCCTACTTTTTGAACTTCATGGCAGACTCTTACACATCTTCCGCAAAGAATACACTTGGCAGGGTCTCTTTCCAAAGATGCGCTTGATATATCCAGAGCATGATTTCTGCTGGCACCAACATAACGGTGTTCTCTTACACTATACTTTTCAGATAAATTCTGAAGTTCGCAATTTTTGTTTCTTACACAAATCAGACAATCCTGCGGGTGATTTTCTATAAGCAATTCAACTATTGTTTTTCTTGCTTTTCTAACACGCGGTGAATTTGTCTCAACAACCATTCCGTCAAAAACCGGAAATGCGCAAGACGGAGTTAAGTTTCTCTGACCCTGTACTTCAACAACACAAATACGGCATGCGCCTGTAGGGGCCAGACCTTTCAGATGGCAAAGAGTAGGAATATGAATTCCGACTGACTTGGCAGCCTCAAGTATCGTCATTCCTTCTTCTGCATTAACTTTTATATTATTTATTGTTAGCTGAACCATTTATTTCTCCGTAATTCATACTGGTTAAATTGCAGTAATAGCATCGAATCTGCAAGATTCTATACACATTCCGCACCTTGTACATTTATCTTCAATGATATAATGTGCCTGTGCTTTTTCGCCTATTATTGCATCTGAAGAACATTTCTTTGTACATACACCACAACCTGTACATATGGTATTATCTATTGAGTACGTAAGCAATTCCTTGCAAACATGAGACGGACATCTTCGTTCGTATAAATGAGTTTCATATTCGTCTCTAAAATACCTTAATCCTGAAAGTACAGGATTTGCTGCCGACTGGCCAAGGCCGCACAAAGAAGTATCTCTGATAACATCGCCCAGTCTTTGAAGATGAACAACGCCTTTAAATCTTTGCAGTTCATCTAATTTGTTCTTTGTGTTCCTGTAACTCTTCGGGATTCTTTCTATTATTTCCAGCATTCTCTTAGTGCCTTCCCTGCATGGGACACACTTACCGCATGATTCGTTCTGAATGAATGTTAAGAAATACTTGGCAACATCAACCATACAGGTTTCTTCATCCATAACTACAAATCCGCCGGAACCCATCATAGCGCCCACTTGTTTTAGCGATTCATAGTCAACTTCGGTTGATAAAACACTTGTAGGAAGACAGCCGCCTGAAGGTCCACCTATTTGAACTGCTTTAAATTTCTTGTCATCAGGTATGCCGCCGCCGATTTTAAATATTACATCATTTAAAGTCGTTCCCATCGGCACTTCAACAAGGCCGGTATTTTTTATGTTGCCGCTTAATGCGAAAACTTTAGTACCCTTGCTGGAAGCAGTTCCAACAGAAGCATATTTTTCCGCACCATTATTAATAATATAAGCGATATTAGCCATGGTTTCTACGTTATTGATAACCGTAGGTTTACCCCATAAACCTGCAACGGCAGGAAATGGAGGACGCGGCTTTGGCATTCCCCGTTTGCCTTCTATTGAAGCAATTAAAGCAGTTTCTTCACCGCATACAAAAGCTCCGGCGCCTTTTTTAATTTTTAATTCGAAATTAAAACCACTATTAAGAATGTTTTCACCAAGCAATCCGTATTTCTTGCATAGTTCAATCGTATTCTGAAGGCGCACTATTGCAAGAGGGTATTCAGCACGGCAGTAAATATATCCGTGTGAAGCTCCTATTGAATAAGCAGCGATTAATATACCTTCAACAACTCTGAACGGGTCGCTTTCAAGAACAGATCTATCCATGAATGCGCCTGGATCGCCTTCATCTGCATTGCATACCATGTATTTTACATCGGTCTTTTGCTTGTAAGCAAATTCCCACTTCTTGCCTGTAGGGAATCCCGCACCGCCTCTGCCTCTCAGGCCGCTGTCTGTAATTTCTTTTATCACTTCATTCGGCTTCATCAGGCGAAGGACTTTATCAAGCGCCTTAAACCCTCCGTTTGCTATGTAGGCATCAATGGAAGTAGGATCAATTACACCGCAATTTTCCAGCACTACCTTTAACTGGTGCCTGAAAAACGGGATTTCGTTTATGTTAGGAATTTCAGGTGTTCCCTTCCCGAATGTTCCGAGAAGTTTTTCCTTAAATATTCCTTTTTCAACAAATACTCTCTGTATTAACTTTGGGACTATCTTGGGAGTAACTTCGCAATAGGAAATTCTGTCCTGTCCCGGGAATTTAACATCAACAATTACTTCCCTGGCGCAATAGCCTATACATCCTGTCGGTTGAATAATTGCGTTTATATTCAGCTTTACAAGCTCGGCTTTAATTGCTTCTTCAACTTTTAAAGCGCCGGAAGCTAATCCGCAGGTACCCATACCAATAAAGATTATTGGAAGATCATGTTCAATGTTTTTTAATTGTTTGTTAAGGAAGGCAAATTTTTCAACGCATGCTTTGTCATGATGACAAAGAGGCCCTTCGGTACAACAGCGTACAAAAAGGTCGCATGGTTTATCTAAACTGTGCCAACATTCGTCGCAGCATTTTTCAATGAATGATTTCATACTAACCCTACCTCCGGCGTAATAGATACTTCTTTTGGTTTTGGCGCTTTAGAATATTTCTTTACTATATTAGGTATATCTTTTACAGTTATGCGTCCGTAATACTCATCATTTACAGTCATTACGGGGGCAATACTGCATGCACCTATACAGTTAACTACTTCGATAGTGAATTTCCTGTCTCTTGTAGTTCCGCCTGCTTTAATATTCAAAGCATTTTCCAGCGCAAGTAAAATATTAGCCGAGTTTTTTACGTGACACGCGGTGCCGCGGCAAACTCTGATTATATTTTCACCCAATGGGGCGAGCCTGAATTGATTATAAAATGTAGCTACTCCATAAACACGACTTAATGGCATGCCAACAAAATCTGCAACTTCCTGAAGAGCAGATTCAGGTAAATAACCGTAGACGCTTTGGACTTCCTGTAGTAGAGGAATTAAACTACTTTTATCGTTTGGTTCATAATTCTCGAAAATATGCGTATGCATTTTCTCCTCAATTTTTTCAACAAATTGCTTTCATATTAAGTGCCACAAAAACCTTGCAAATTGTTCAATTTTATAGGTTTTTTTTTTCTTTTGATAGGGAAATGATTCCTATTTCCTAAGATTGGAAAACTTTTTATCAAAACAGATATTCAGTTGCTAATTGTAAAGAATTTTCAATAGCTCATTTAGTCTCTTATCACCCTATTAATAAAAATAATATGCCTAAAAAGCAGAGAATATTCTCATTAAAGAGAGTCATGGTTGAGTTATTAAGCACATGGAGTTGAGTAATTTACGGTTTCGATGACACTTCACTCATAAACTTTAGATTACAAATATCGGATTTTTTAAAAGCAGTTTGCTTCTATTCTTCTATATTTAAGATAGGATAAAGTTTGGGAAAGTTTTTCTTTTATTACCAGCGCTGCTGTTAAGAGCAGCGTTGATAATATAATTTATTTTTTCTTTAACACACAGCCGGTGGAAGGCTGTAATTCAATTTTAGCCGATACAACACCAAGAGTATCAGTGCCTGCTTTTTCAGGATTTACAAATATCTGCCAATCGCCTTCGGGTAAATTAAAATCCTGTGGTTTATTAGTCCCTGCATTAAACAGAACAAGGAATTCATCATTATTATATTCCAGCTTATAGCCAAGTGCAAACGGATTATCTTTTATATTTAAGAAAGAAATATCTTCATACTTTGCCCGCCTGAAAGCATCATATTTATTCCTTAATGAAATCAGCCCGGTATAATAATCTTTCAGATCTTCATTCAGTTTTGAATAATCAAAATTCAGATAATTTACTGCATTATCTTTATTATAACTGTTACTATCTAATTTACCCTTGTTAGTATCGGGAACAGAAGCATCCGGAATTACTTTTGCCCTGGCAAATTCATCCCCTTCCTGAAACATAGTTACACCCTGTGAGGTAAAAAGGAACAGGGCGCCAAGTTTATTCAGTTTCAATTCAAGCGGCGTTAATTTGACTAACGAGTTAATATCTTTTACCGCTTCATTAGCCCCGATTTTTCCGGTTCCGATACGGATAAAATCGCCAAAAGTATACCCGTCATGTGAAGAAAGGTAGTTTACGGAATGTTCTTTCGTTTGAAACAAGCCTAATGAATCTCTTACTAACGTTCCATTAACATAGCTTTTTATTCTTTCCGGACTGTTATTGCCATACCACTTGCCGAAAATCCATCCTAATCCGTTAACAGGGTTTTCCCCCTTAATACCATTTCTTATTTGGTCATTCCAGCTTCCCCAGCCTCTGAGAGAAAATCCCGCAGGATCATATCCGCCTCCCCATGGCTCGCATACAAGAATTACATTTGGATTCAGCTTTTTTGCTTCATGCGTAATTTCTTCAACTGTTTCCCAGTCAATAAGCTTCCCAAGGTCAAACCGAAAGCCGTCTATATGATACTCTTTCATCCAGTATAGAATACTTTCCACAATAAGCCTGCGCAGCATTGGCCGCTCGGTTTTAAGATCATTACCGCAGCCGCTTTCGGCAATATAATTTCCTCTTTTATCAAGGCGGAAGTAATACTCCCTGTCTATTTCCTTTAAATTTCCCAGCTCATATTCCGACAGGTGGTTATAAACAACATCCATAACTACGGCAATGCCTTCCTTGTGAAAAGCCTTCACCATATCTTTATATTCAGTAACCTGCTTTGCTTCAGTTCCGCTCCATTCATTCCACTTTAATGATTTAACATCATTGCTGTAATAATCTTCCGGTGCAAAGAAAGCCGCAGTCATATACCCCCAATGATTCCTTTCATATTGATTCCATGTGTTAAATACTCCATTTATAGAATCTTTATATGGAATTTCAATGTTGGCAAATTCCTGTGAAGGTAAAAACTCGACTGTATTAACGCCTAAACTCTTAATGTAATCTATTCCGCCTGTTTTTCCTTTCTCAATAAGGCCATGATATGTGCCGGCCTGGCTGCAGCCGGATGAAGGGTCAGCAGTTAAATCCCTTATATGCATTTCATAAATCACGGCATCGCGCCAGTCTCTTTGTATCCAATGGTCTTCTTCCCAGCTATAATTATTTTCTTTTACAACTATGGAACGCCTTGGCGGGAAATATGTATTATATGTTGCAACTGCTTTTGAGTAGGGATCAATACAAATTACATCTTTTGTTTCGGGATATTTTGGATTAAAAACTTTAAAACCATAAAACAGGCCATATTGTTCGCCGTTTATTGATGATTCCCATACACCATTAGTATCATGTTCCATATGGTATTCATGGCCGTCTTTGTCTTCCGGCTTCTGGAATGTGACAAGCTTTACTTCTTTAGCATTGGGTGCAAATAATCTGAAATATGTTTTACCATTCTCAACAAAAGAGCCAAGCCTTTTTGCCGAGTAGTATTTGTTCAAATCCTTCGTCTCAGGCTTTACGCTTAAACTATGTATAGAAGCCCTGGACTTACTTTGATCACTTATGAACAAGGACGCACCTTTCAGATTAATTACAGAAATTGTAAAATATAAAAAAACAAATAATACTTTTATGTTTTTCATCTTATTCACTATTCTATAATCGTTATTAAACCGGAACTGTTTATTTTCCCTTTGTTTTATAGCACTTATCTAATATATCCTTAAAAACAGGATTAAAAATTGTATTCTAACTTAATATTGTTTTCTGATTTCACCTTCACAAAAAGTACTTTACTTACTGAATCAAGGAAGTACCCACCGTCAGAATTGTTTAGCTCATCTTCGTTAGTAAAACTTTTTAAAGTGATTCCATTACAGGTTATGCCCGAAGCATTTCCGGTATCTAATATTTTAAATAGATAATATTTTCTGCCTGAATTATAACCATCATGTTTTTTATCGGCAGTTATAACAATGGAATTATTTGAAACCTGTGATGAAAAACCGGTTAAAGAATATTTATCGTTCTTATAATCATAGCTGATTCCATCATCCTCATAAAGATTATAACTTCCGGAAGAAGCAGGATAAACTACTACTTCAAGCCTGTCGAATTTCTTCTCACCTACATACTGCTCCACTTCCTGCATGGGTAGAAAGCCGCCCGCCTTTAAGAAGACAGGTATCTTATCAACCGGAGCATCTACTGTAATCCACTTTTTTCCTTCATAAATATTATGGTTAAATACCTCTATCCATTTCCCTTCCGGCAGGTAAAGTTTTTTTGTATTATCCGTCTCGCTTATTACCGGGGCAACTAAAAGATTTTCTCCAAGCATAAATTGGAATTGAGCATCTGTTGTATAACATTCATCATCATTCTGATAATCTACAAACATTGCGCGCATTATCGGAAGTCCTGTAACCGAGGAATTATAAAACTCATTATAAAAATACGGCAGTATTTTGTAACGGAATGAAATTATATTGCGGACATTCTCTTCTGTCTCGCTTCCAAAAGCCCAGGGCTCTTTATCACGCGTATTAATAGTAGAATGGCCTCTGAAGAAAGGAGTAAATGCAGCAATCTGCATCCATCTTGTATAAAGCCTTGCTGAAGGAACTCCGACAAAGCCGCCGGCATCACTGCCGCAGAATGGAATTCCGCTTAACCCCATACTTACAGGCATAAAACAGGCAAGCTTAAGCTGTTCTTCGTTTGCAGTATTATCGCCCGTCCATATTGCAGAATACCTTTGAATCCCGGAAAAGCCCGACCTTGACAGCAGAAAATGTCTTTTATCCGGTGAATATTTATGAAAAGCATCAAACGCTGCTTTATCCTCTTCAAGGGCATAAACATTATGTACCTTTTTATGCGTGGAAATTAATCCGTTATCATTAAATAAAACCAGATCGGGAAATACCTGTCCCCATACCGAAGGCTCATTCATGTCATTCCAAAAGCCTTCCACACCCTGCTTAAGCATTACATTTAATTTCTCACCCCACCAGTCTCTTGTTTCCGGTTTTGTAAAATCCGGGAAGTAAGCCCATGAAGGCCATACTTCACCCTGATACGGCGTTCCGTCGGGATATTTAACAAACAGATCTTTTGCCAATCCTTCTTTAGCCGCAAAATAATTTGAGTCAGCCTTTATTGCAGGATCGATAATAGTAACAACTTTAAAGCCTTCTTCTTTCAAATCGCCGAGCATTCTTTCAGGGTTGGGAAACTTATTTTTATCCCAGCTGAATACCCTATAACCGTTCATATAATCTATATCAAGGTATATTACATCGCAGGGAATTTTTTTATCGCGGAATGTTTTGGCAATTTCTTTAACTTTTGTATCAGGGTAATAGCTCCATTTACTCTGCTGATAACCAAGAGCCCATAATGGAGGCAGCTGCATTCTTCCCGTCAACAGTGTATATGATGTAATTACCTTTTTAATTTCAGGGCCGTAAATAAAGTAATAGTTAAGTTCGCCGCCTTCAGCACCGAACCAATAAAATCTGTTGTTGCTTGCACCGAAATTAAAATAGGATTTGTATGTGTTGTCAAAGAAAATGCCATAGGCTTTTTTATTTCTTTCGCCGATAAAGAACGGCACCGTAACATACAAGGGATCTGTATCCACATCATAAACATGGTCTGTGTTCCAATTGGTATATTGATTGCCGATTTTATTCAGCCGACCGGTTTTTTCTCCCAGGCCGTAAAACTTTTCATCATCAAAGAACTTTTTATAACACTTTACTTCGCTGTCCTGAAAGCTTGCGCCAAAGCTTTTATCATCTTCGTTAATAAGATTATTTTCCTTATCATATATTGAAATCCTACAGGGAGATTTTAGTATTTGTACATTTAATTCAGCAGTTGAAAGCAGGAAGTAATCACCTTTATCTTCAAGCGTAAATTTGATGTTCTCTTTACCATCATACGTCACGGCGTAGGAAGGAGCTTCTGAAAACTGAGGTTTATCAGTATAACGCAACTGGATAAGGTTGTCTTTTAGAACATATATATTAAAGTTGGAGTTTGTAAGTACAAACTCTACATGGTCATTAAATAACTGGTGCGATTTGATATTTCCGGCAAACTTAAGATCAGGTTTTGCCATAGCCGTAAAGAAGAAGCACAAAATATATAATAAAGTTTTTTTCATTCTATTACCATGAAAATTTTTACAAATATTGGGATATTCAGTAGTGCAAATATATTGTTAAGTTAATCTAAATGCCGTTCCGCTTCACAGAATTTTATTAATTGATATTTTTGTTTATAATTCATGTAGGCAGGTTTGTAAAAACGGGAACCATTTGCCAGGGCACCATACCGCTTCTACGAAGCTCCGTGCACGATTTCTCTACCTTTTTTACAAGCATTTCGCGGCTATGCCGCTTTTTATATTCATTCTTTCTGAAATTTTTATTCAATCAATCATAACACATATTATCAATCAAGCCTCGTCAGAGGCGGAATGCTTGTAGTGCATAATAAAAAACGTTACAAAAATGTAGGTCGACCCCGCCTACCGGAAGGAAGGCAGATATGTTCGACCTGTGATATTTGTTTGTTTAATTATCTATAAATTTCGTGCAATAACAGTAGCCGGGCAAATCTGCCCGGCCTACAAAGCGCTGCATAGCGGCGATGGATAATATATTTCAAATTTAATTGTCTTTTGCTGCTTGTTTGATAATATAAAAATTATTCGCTGCTTAAAATTTTTCCATCTAAAACAGGGGTTACACATATAAGCGGATTCTGCGGTACTTTAAAACTTGAAAATATTTCCTCGAAAAGTTCAAATTGCTTCCCCTGTTTTTCTAACTTTGCAAACTTCCTGTAAGTAAGAAACTTCCCTCTTGCATTAGCCGGAGCATCAAAGTGATAAGCCCCGTCAAAATCTTCTTTTGCCCTGCTCTTTAAAAAATTAATTTTTGTATCGTCGCCGCCTTCCATTTCATAAGCCTTCGCACGGAACTCAACAACATTTTCACCGGTAATAATTAAATAAATATTAAGAATTATTTCATTCATATACAGCTTTTTTATTAATTAGAGTAAAATAACCGAGGCATACAGCATAAACAAACGCAAACTTGCACATAATACTTTCAATTGCTGACAATAATTGATCATTATGAAATGCCATCATAAGGAATGCAGCTATTACCGGAATAGATATAAATATTAACCCTTCCAATAGTACTTTAGCAAGTTTCTTTTTTGTTTCGTCCTTCGAGTTTTTTATACTGTTATACAGGAATATCATTGCACATATGACAGGCGTGTAATAAAAGAATCCGTATAATGTACCCAAAGGATAGCTATATGAAGCATAAAGAACCGAACATGAAACCACCGCGAACTTATCCATGACCAAATAGTAATAAACCGCAAATGCCAATGCGGGGATAAATAATGTTTTGTACAGTTTACTGCTCTTTCTGAAGTATTTTAAAATAAAATACAAGTTAAGCGGCGGAAGAAATGATATGTCCACAAATGCAAGATATGCTAAAAAAGAATATTTCAGGTTCAACGTACACATTAAAAATTCCAGTGCCTGATAAACTGTCAGAATACCAACAAGCGCCATAGCCATAAGATTTACTTTGTTCTTGTCGGCAAATATGAGCAGGTTTATAAGCAGGATAAATTCCATGCAGGCAAAAAGAAGCGAAATCAGGCCGTTCCAATTAATCAATATTCGTTCCCATATTTTTGTTTATTATTCAATCGTAAAACTGCTTAACCGGTATAAGACTTTCTGCATTAACATTTCAACTGCTTAGTTTTTACATATTACAGATTGGCCCTACATTACTTTTTACTATCAGAAAACTTATATAAACAAATCGTGGCCCTCCTGCCGGAAGGCTACGACTAAAAAGGATTAAGCTTTCGGCCCTATCATTTTTTCTGGACGGACAACCTCATCAAATTTTTCTGCCGTCAGCAGATTCAACTCGATAGCAGCTTCTTTTAATGTTTTATTTTCTTTGTGCGCTTTCTTTGCAACTTTAGCGGCATTATCATAGCCTATATGCGGGTTTAAGGCCGTAACCAGCATTAAAGAGTTTTCCAAATTCTTTTTAATATTTATCTCATTCGCTTTGATACCTTCAACACAATGATCTGTAAAGCTTTCACAAGCGTCGGATATTAATCTTATTGACTGAAGCACATTAAATATTATAACCGGTTTGTAAACATTTAATTCAAAGTTTCCGCTGGCGCCAGCAAATGTAACTGTCGTATCGTTGCCGAAAACCTGCGTACATACCATGGTCATAGCTTCGCACTGGGTAGGATTTACTTTTCCAGGCATAATAGAGCTGCCCGGTTCGTTTTCCGGCAAAAGCAATTCGCCTATGCCGCTGCGCGGGCCTGATCCAAGCCACCTTATATCATTGGCAATTTTCATTAAAGAAGCTGCCAAAGTTTTTAATACGCCGCTTGTTTCAACTAATGCATCATGAGCCGCCAAAGCTTCAAACTTATTTCTTGCAGTAATAAAAGGTTTTCCTGTAAGATCTGCAATTTTTGCGGCTGCTTTAACTGCAAACTCCGGATGGGTATTTAACCCAGTGCCGACTGCTGTACCGCCTAAAGCTAATTCATACAATCTTGGCAGGCATCCGTTTATTCTTTCAAGCCCGTTTGTTAATTGTTGTGTGTAGCCTGAGAATTCCTGTCCCAGTGTAAGCGGAGTAGCATCCATCAGGTGCGTCCTGCCGATCTTAATAATATTTCTAAACTCATCCGATTTATTTGCAAAGGCATCTCTAAGTTTTGTTACCATCGGGATAAGCCTTCTATTAATTTCCTCAACGGCAGCAATGTGCATAGCAGTAGGGAAAGTATCATTTGATGACTGAGCTTTATTTACATCATCATTCGGATGAATCGGTTTTTTGCTGCCCATCTCACCGCCTGCAAGTTCAATTGCACGGTTTGAAATAACCTCGTTAGCATTCATATTTGTTTGTGTGCCGCTGCCTGTCTGCCACACAACCAGTGGAAAATGCTCATCAAGCTTACCTTCAATAACTTCGTCTGCCGCTTTTACAATTAATTCAGCTTTCTCTGCAGGTAAAATTCCAAGTTCCTTATTTGTTAATGCGGCGGCTTTTTTAAGAATGCCGAGCGCTCTTATTATCTCCCGGGGAAATCTTTCCCCTCCAATTTTAAAATTCATCAATGAACGGGCTGTCTGTGCACCGTAATATTTGTCAACCGGAACATCTATTGTTCCCATACTGTCGGTTTCAACTCTGAATTTCATAATTATCCTCCTGTTTATATTTTAAATCCATTTTCTTAACGGTAATTCATGGTATGTTATGTTTTAATTAAATTACAATTTTTATATTATAAAATTACAATAATTCCTGATAAAGCTTAATATTTTTATTTATTATTTAGGGGTCAAAATTTCAAATATTAAAGTCAAAAGATCATAAAACGAACTTATATTATTATACCCAAATAATGTAAGTTCAGGTCATCAAGTCCGCAGAAAATGACTTTTTAGCCAATTTAGCAAATAAAGCCCTCTTCCCTTGCGCTTTATAAAAAGAGGTTGTATGTTAAATATTAACAAATCTATGGGAGTTTTTATAAGAATTTTATCGTTTCCTGCTTGAGTTAATTAAACAATTAATAATATTTATTATTTTAAGTTTTGGAACCCTAAAATGAAAAAAATCAAAGTATTATTTTTATCCGCGGAATCCTTCCTGTTAATGAATCCGCTCAATTTTTTTCCGGATGAACCTTCCATAGACTTCGAAGTGGAAAACTACGATAACTTTAAGGATATAAATAAGTACGGCAAATACGATGTATTTATCTTTGACGATGCTTCGTTAGAAGAAGAAGAGGTACTAAAAATCTCTTTATCTGTCTCCTGCCTTAACAATTCCAAAAGGATACTGTTTACCGGAAGAAAGGAACGCAGTTATCTTATAAATTTAGTAAGAAGCGGCATAGAAGGAATAGTCAGCAAGAGAGCGCCGGTTGAAAAGTTGAAACAGGCAATCTTAAATATGTCTGAAGACAAGAAATATTACTGCGATTTTATTATAAGGTGGGTTTTAACAGAGGATATTTCTTTTAATTTGAACAAGAATGAATTTAAGTTATTTAAATTAACGGACCGCGAAAAGGAAATTCTTTCCCTGATTGCACATGGTTTAAAAAATAAGGATATAAGCAAGAAATTATTTACATCCCCCCGTACAATTGAGACACACAAAAGAAATATGGTCAAAAAATTACATTTTAAATCTACAGTTGAGCTTACTTCCTTTGCGTCTAAATTCTGCTAATTATGCTTAAATTTATTTGCGGGAAACGCGTAGTAAAAATTACTTAAAACGCGTATTTGTTTATTATTCTTATTTTACTACCATAATACAGAATCTAAATAAATATTTATTCTTCTCACTAATTATTTTCAGAAATAAAACTAAAATTGGTTTAATAGTTCTAAAATAACTTGCCCTATGTGTTAGTCTGCTATAGAATCTGAAATTAAGATTTAATTAAAAGTTCTAATTTAACAAACCCGTTTTTTAAAATAGAAAGAAGGTAAAGAGGGACTGTCTAAACGGTTCTAAGGTATAAAAATCATTACCGGCATCCCATAACTTTTATCACGCTGCTCTTTCTTACAAAAACGGGCTGCCTTGCCAAAGATATAAATTCCTTACTGTTTTTACAGAAAGTATTAGGTTGCAAATAACGGGTTTCATAAGTGAGTGACTAAACCATAACAAACTTTGGAGGAGGTCAATAATGAAAAAACTGGTACTATGTATTACAGCCGTCCTTTGCCTTTGGCAGGTTACGCCGGCACAACAACGGAATACGGTTCAATCAACCGGCAAAGTTGCCGGTGCACCGCCGGGAGTCAAGCCGTCTTCCAGCAAAGCAACCCCTATGGGATTTATACATCCTAAGAGAAACATTAAGAATAACACAGATTCTTATTCGGCCACAACCTTCACTTTTTCAGATATAACTGTCTTCTCCTATTTTGATAACACTGTTGTTACTATAGTGGACAGTTACGGAAATACCGTCGGCACCGATTCTATGAAGGCTGACACACTTTATTCCATTACACCCGGACAGGGTATATACACAATTAATGGCAATAAGCCCTACTCTGTTCTTATTGGCGATGCTATTACAAATTATGTAAATGGCTACTTTGCACTTGACCAGAGTGGAAGAGGCCTGAGCACCAAACTGAATACGTGGATGATGGCTTCTATTTATGGCTATGATCCGCACTTCATTATTTTTGCATATCAGGATGGTACTCAGTTTACTCTTAAAGATTTACAAACTGGTTCTATATTATATGCAGGAACCCTTAATGCAGGCGAGCATTATGATTATCCTGATATTACAGGCATATCAGACAAGGCAGTACAGGTTGTCAGTAACGAGCCTGTATCCGCTCTGTCTTATACAGATCAGGATTATTACGTCCCATCAGCCAACGGGTTGTTTGCAGGAAATCTTTTCTATGGTTTCTCGGGATATTCGGGAAGCTGGGAAAACTCAATTACACTTACTTCATATGCCGATAATAACAATGTGGTTGTTACAAACGTCAACACGGGTGACACGCTTCTTGTTAAGACATTAGGCTTATGGCAGGTAACAACAGTACCCATCTTTCAGGATACTTTCTGGAAAGTTGTTTCTTCGGGAACAGTAACTGCCGCAGACATACCGTTTGCAGGATATACTGGCAGCTACTATTATATGGCCCGCAGTGCTGATTCTACCGGGACTAATGTTGGAAAAGCATTTGTTGTACCTACAATTCAAAGCCAGGTCTCAATTTTTTCGTATGACGATAATAACCGGGTAGTCATAACCAGGCTTGGCGATACAACTTATCCTTATACTTCTCCCACTCTTGTTGCAGATACACTGCTTCAGACCGGACAGGGTTATATATTTGGTTCCGATTATGGTAATATTGTTTACAGAATTGAAGGAACAGGAAGAGTATCTGTTATTCAAAGCAGCGGCGGCTGGGGCGCGGATTTTATGCCCCTGGGTTATGCACTTGGCTTGCCTGATCTCGCCGTCTCACAAAATGATATTTCCTTTAATCCACCCGATAGTGTTTACAAGACCGGCGACCATATACAAATTAGTGTAACCGTCCATAATCAGGGAACACTTGATGCTTCGAATGTTTCCGTTGTACTCTATGACGGCAATCCTGACGTTGGCGTTGCACCGCCTGTCGGTAGTTTCCAGGCCCCATTAGTTGCTGCCGGAGGAAGCTATACTGGCACGGTAACCTACGTTGTACCTTCCAATGTTAGGTATCATTCCATTTACGTTAAGGTTGATCCGAACAATACTATTGCCGAATCAAACGAATCAAACAACGCAGCGTATAGACCTTTAAAATCAAACCTGGATTTAATGCCGCCTATAGCAGTAAATGTTACTGCTCCGGGCGCACTCGGAATTGAGAATTCACTCCTTTCGCCTAATCCGTTTATTGTTCATGCGGATTTCTTTAACACCGGTACAGTAGACGCAGAGGATGTAAGAATCCGGTTCTTTATGTACAATGGACTTACAATTGACTCCGGATCAGTCGACACGACCGTAAGCACTATTCCGGCTCAAGGTGCTTTCTCGATGACCTGGAAAGTACTGGCAAACAAAGATTCATCCGGATTAAATTTGTACACAATAGAGATAAGCGGAACCAATGTAGAACTGAAAGATATAAACCGTGGTGTTGTCATTCCTGATCTGGTACCGCCGGCAGCTCCTCTACTGCTTAAAGCTACTTCGCCGGCTACAGGACAGGTGATGCTAACGTGGACACCTAATACCGAGAAGGACCTCTCGGGATATAAGATATACTATTCATCTGCAGCCACCGGCTTCAGCGGAACTGATGCAAATGAAGGATCATCACCTATTATTGTTTCCACCATTGATACTTTCTACGTTTCAGGATTAACAGGTGATAAAACTTATAGGTTCGCAATATCCGCTTTTGATCTTTCAACAAACGAAAGCGCTCTTTCAAATGAAGCTTCTGTGCTTGTATTAGGCGTTCAGAACTCTCACTGGACAATTAATATACACGCATCCGCAGCAGGAATACAAGACACCACGTCATATGCCGGCGCCGATGCAAAAGCAACTAACGGCTTCGACAGCACTTTCGATCTTCCGAAGCCGCCTAAGCCGCCCAGCAGTTTTGTTTATGTTTATTTCCCGCATTCCGAGTGGGCAACTGCCGTCGGGCCTGACTTCCTGGCAGATATGAAACTCGATACAAATTTGACTTCTGAAAGCAAAGTGTGGACTTTTGCTGTTGCTACGGATCAGAATAATCAGACAATGTCTCTTAGCTTCTTATTAAGCGCTTCGGTTCCATGGGCATATTCTGTAAAGCTTATGGATATGAAGTCAGACAGCATACAAGATCTGCGGGCAATGAGCACCTACACATATAATACCGGTACGGATACGGTACACATGTTCCAGATAATTGTCGGCGGTCCAATATCGCTGTCGTACACATATGGCCAGGGATGGAGTATGGCAGGGCTTCCGCTAAAAGCAGCTAATCCGCTAAAGGAATCTATATTTGGTACGGATCCAACAACTTACCTTTATGGTTATTCAACAGACAGTGGATACTTTGTTTCAAATACATTTAATTTGGGACAGGGCTACTGGCTTGGCGCATTATCTCCGGTAACTGCTATGTCAACCGGAGTACAGGTAATGGATTCAGTCGGGGTTTCTTTGAATCCGGGGTTCAACATAATATCGTTACCGTATTTTGTCCCTAATTACTCAAAGCATGCATTGTATTTTAATAATGGGGCCATTACTGTAAGCATGGACAGCGCGGTTACTCTCAACTGGATATCGCCTGTATTATACTCCTATCTATCAACCGCCGGCAACTATTCTACGGCTGATACTTTGATTCCATGGAATGGGTACTGGCTGGCCGTAATAGATACATCCTTGCGCCTCATTTTCGAACCGCCTGTAATCAGCAGTGAATCTATATCGATTTCTAAACAGAAATTGGCGGCATCACTTAAGAAGACTATGAACATTGCCGCATCAGACTCTAACTGGTATGTTAATCTGGCATTGCAGGCAGGTAATTCATTGGATAAATTGGGAGGATTCGGGGTTGCTGCCAATGCAAAGGCGGGCTTCGATGCAGCGTACGATCTGCCGCATCCGCCTAATCCGCCGTCAGCAAACTATGTCTATCTGGCATTTCCTCATCCTGAATGGGAAAGCATAATAGGCCCTAATTTCAGCGCTGATGTCCGCCCGGTTGCACAATCCGCTAACTGGAAAATAATTGTCGGATCATCAACTTACCCTGCTAATACGGTATTGACATGGGATTCTTCAAGCGTTCCGAAAGGGGTTTCCCTGGTGTTGACTGACTTTAATAACTCCAGCACCAGAATTTTAATGGAAAAGACGGGAACATACAGGTTCACCTTAAATGGAAGTGATTCATTGTTGGTATCTTCCACCATTACGGGTGTATCGCAGCAGGCTCCTTTCCTACCATTAACTTATGCACTTCGTCAGAATTACCCGAACCCCTTCAATCCGTCAACAATAATTTCATTTGATATCCCAAAACAGTCGTTAGTTAAAATTATAATTTATGACATTCTGGGAAGACAAGTTAGAACACTTGTTGATGAAAAGAAGTCTCCGGGACGTTATCAGGTTAAATTTGATGCCTCAGCTCTGTCAAGCGGTGTTTATTTCTACAGGATTACCGCGGACAGCTATATTGAGACTAAAAAATTAATGCTGATTAAATAGTATAAGTTGTTATAACATAAGGGACAAAGTTATTCTTTGTCCCTTATTATAATTCAGATTCTATATTTAGCCAACACACCTTACAATAAATATATTAATTTCTATTGCTCCTTTTGTACAGCGAAACCTGCCTACCGGAATGCGCTGCTTTTGCTACTAAGCTGCTTTAAAATAAATTGATTTTTACGAAATGTTAATTATCCATAAATCACCTCCCCTTTTGTCTTAATAAAATTTTAAGTACATTATATTAGATAAACAATACAGCATTTTCCTGTTTTACTTAATCACGGTCGTTAACAAAATAAGAGGCGATCAATATGATAGTAAAGGGAGCTCTGGAAAAAGCAAAACTCTACATCGAATCACATTCAACAGATTCAGACTCAAATCGTATTCATTCAAAACAAGGGCCATGCATAACCATATCAAGGGAAACCGGCGCCGGGGCAGATAAAGTAAGCGAGGCTCTTGTCGATTTTTTCCAAATCTTCAGCGATGATAATTCTATTCCATGGACGGCTTTTGATAAAAACCTGATAGAGAAAATTCTTGAAGATCATCATTTACCGCAGAAGCTAAGCCAGTACTTTATTGAGGACAAACTTTCAGAGTTAAAATCCATTGTAAATGAACTGCTTGGGATACATCCGCACGTAGGAGTACTTATAAAAACAACTTCGCGAACTATACTTCAGCTTGCACAAAAGGGTAACGTTATTATCGTAGGCAGGGCTGCAAACCTGATTACAACAAAGTTAAAGAATGCATTCCATATAAGGCTTGTTGCGCCTTTTGATGTTAGGGTACAGCATATTGAAGAGATATATAACTTTAACCATAAAGAGGCAATTGAATTTACTAAAAAGGAAGACCTTGCCCGTATGCATTATGTAAAAAGCTATTTTAATAAGGATATTAATGATCCGCTTCTTTACCACATGATTATTAATACTAATCAGATCCCTTATAAAAAAGCTGCCCGGATGATAGGCCTTGCCGTATTGGAAAAATTCCCGGAAACTTTTTCCATTAATGAAGAAAGGACATACGAACTGGTATAGATTTATTTAATTGATAAATTGTTTGAAAATATAATTGTCCTGAATTAAACTTTTAATTCTATTTTAAAATATACAATTCAGGTAAATTTACTTTATTAGGGAACTATAATTTTAGTAAAGTGGAATGATGTTTAACGGGCTCATTTTGTTTTACATCAGTATTTCATAGTTAATTAAACAAGCTTATTATTATTTCGGATAATATTAAAATCCTGCCACCCTAAACCATCCTTACAAAACTATCGCTGCCGAACATAAACATAATTTCTGTCAGAGTAATTTTGTAATGACAGGATATATTTACCACTATACTGCCCTGTTTTTACAAAGCAGCACAATCCGGCGCCAATAAAATTTTTACAAGTCGGGAAAAAACAACAAACGATTAAACAATAAAGAGCTAAGAACTGCTTATAAAATGGTCAGTTATTTTAGCCCTTTACTACTTTAAACCTTTGTGATAAATCAAAGGGGAAAATTTTCCCTTTATGGATAATACCAAACTGAAGTATGTTTGTACGGGTTATGATTAGCTTTAATATAAAGCATTTTGATTTCAATCATTCTGTTTCGGTTTGATACATTAAGAATTACATGTTAACACAAAATATTTGCTATTAACGATTAAAATTTGGGCAGTAATATTCGATAATTACTTTAGTATAGAATAAGTATTGTTATGCTGCCAAATAGTGAGGGAAATATATATAATGGAATTATCACAGCTTGATAAAAGCAGTTATTTAAAAGGACTTTTAATAGTTGCTAAAAAAGATGATACTTTAACCGATTTTGAAAAGAAATTCCTTAAAGGTATTGCTTCAAAACTCGGTTTTGCCTCTGATTTTTATGAGAGCACTATACGCAGCCTTCTATCTAACAGGTACATACCGGAAAATCCTATTAAATTCTCCGGAAAGGAAATAGCCGAATCCTTTATTACCGACGGAATTAAATTAGCGCTTAAGGATAAAATAATTACCGATAAGGAACTTGAGTGGCTTAGACAAACCGCATCAGAGAATGATTTGGATGAAGAATGGTTTGCCAACAAATTAAAAAAAATAAAAGACAGCATGAGCATGTTCACTTCAACTGAATATGCCCTGTATTCTATTATATAGCCGCTTCTCCGCCTTTTAAGTATATTGCTTTCCGGGGGAAGAATATGCCGTTTTGGGTTATTTTCCCCCTTTTCCAATCATATATTTTCCATTTCAATTGATTTCAACTACATACACAATTTGTCGTTTGTTTTCTATATCTATAATTTTAGTATTATAAACTTTAACAAATAGAAAATAATTTATTTATTAAGAAAATTACTCAATAAAAAATTTTAAGGACTAATATGAAAAAGATGAAGGCTCTTGTTAAGAAATATGCTGAACCGGGCTTATGGCTTGATGAAGTCCCCGTACCCGAAGTGGGTGTGAATGATGTCCTGATAAAGATTCATAAAACATCTATCTGCGGAACCGACATACACATATATAAGTGGGATGACTGGGCAAAAAAAACCATACCCGTACCAATGGTTACGGGGCATGAGTATGTGGGAACAGTTGAAGCAATAGGCAGCAATGTTCATGATGTAAAGATAGGAGAACTTGTAAGCGGAGAAGGGCATTTAGTATGCGGATATTGCAGAAACTGCCGCGCGGGCAGAAGGCATTTATGCCCGAATACAAAGGGCGTTGGCGTTAACAGGCCTGGCTGCTTTGCTGAGTACCTTAGCATCCCGGTATCAAATGTATGGCATTGCGACCCGTCCATACCGGAAGAATTGTTTTCTATCTTTGACCCGTTTGGGAATGCGGCACATACAGCGCTATCGTTCAACGTGCTTGGCGAAGATGTTTTAATAACAGGCGCCGGGCCTATAGGAATTATGGCCGCTGCAATTGTTAAACATGCCGGCGCAAGATACGTTATAATTACAGATGTAAACCCCTACCGCCTTAAACTGGCAGAAAAAATGGGCGTTACAAGAGCCGTTAATGTTGCAGATGAAAAGCTGGAAGATGTAATGAAAGAACTGGACATGAAAGAAGGTTTTGATGTCGGGCTTGAAATGTCCGGCAGTGTTGACGCTTTTAAAAGTATGCTCTCTTCTATGTGCCATGGCGGTAAAGTTGCTTTGCTTGGGCTTTTGCCTAATGCAGCTATAGACTGGGAAACCATCATTTTCAACGGACTTACGCTTAAAGGTATTTACGGCAGAGAAATGTTTGAAACCTGGTACAAAATGCAGGTAATGCTTCAAACAGGGCTGGATATTTCTCCTATTATTACGAACCGTTATCCGTTTGAACAGTTTAAGGAAGGCTTTGAATTGATGAAGTCCGGTAACTCCGGCAAAATTGTTTTGGACTGGATGTAGACAATATACCGGTGTCTTAATAAAGCAGCAGAGCCGCGAAATGCTTGTAGGACCAAATAAAGACAATGAGAACAGAGCTTCGTAGAAGCGGCATGGTGTTCTAATTACAAACAATTTAGAATAAATTATGGTCAACACATAATCACAAATAATTGTACAGATGAACCCAGACTAATAAAGCAGCATAGTGGTTAAGTGATTGTAATTAAGAATACAAATATTAAAACAGAGCACCGATTTATCGGAGCAGAATAGAAGTATTGAGAACATATCTAAATAAAAGAGGTATTATTATGAATGAAGAAATAAGAAATTTTTATTCACAGCAGTTGAAACAAATAGACTCCGACGGTTTATTTAAACATGAAAGAATAATTACAAGTCCGCAAAAAGCAACTATTGAAGTTGCCGGCGGGCAGCAGGTTTTAAATATGTGCGCTAATAATTACCTCGGGCTTGCAAATCATCCCGAAGTAATAAAAGCCGCTAAAGAGAGCTATGATAAATGGGGCTACGGACTTTCGTCCGTCCGGTTTATTTGCGGCACACAGCAAATACATAAAGAGCTTGAACAAAAGATTGCAGAATTTCTTGAAACGGAAGATACTATTCTTTATTCATCATGCTTTGATGCAAACGGCGGTTTGTTTGAAACATTACTTTCTGAGAATGATGCTATAATCAGCGACGAGCTTAATCATGCAAGCATTATAGACGGAATACGTTTGTGCAAGGCTCAGCGTTTCAGATATAAGAACAGCGATATGAACGACCTTGAAGAAAAGCTTAAAGAAGCACAGTCTGCAAAGATACGTTTAATAGCAACCGATGGCGTTTTTTCAATGGACGGATTTATTGCAAAGCTTAAAGACATCTGCAATCTGGCAGATAAGTATAACGCACTCGTTATGGTTGATGATTCACATGCAGTCGGCTTTATGGGCAAGCACGGCAAAGGTACGCATGAGTACAATGATGTTATGGGAAGGATTGA
>JARLHB010000134.1 GCA_031292465.1 Ignavibacteriaceae bacterium | reverse complement strand
ATAAGTATGAGAGCGGCATTAACAATACTCTCGGCAAGCTTAATTTTAAAATTGAAAAGGGCGAGCTTGTCGGCTTAATGGGGAGAACCGGCGCAGGCAAAACGACAACATTAATGCTGCTGAACGGTTTAATTCCGAATTTCTTTGAAGGTGAATTTGAAGGGAAAGTAATTTCCAACACGATGAATACAACAAGATACAGGGTGCAGACGCTTGCACGGTTTATCGGTTTTGTAATGCAGGATCCCGAGACTCAAATCTTCGGTATTACTGTTGAAAAGGATATTGCTTTCGGGCCTTCAAACCTGGCATATGGTAAAGAAAAAATTCAGGAAGTTGTTTCAAAGTCACTTAAGGCAGTAGGACTGCAGGGATTTGAAAATAAATTAACATCTGAATTGTCAGGAGGGGAGAAACAAAGAGTTGCTATTGCAAGTGTACTTGCCATGGAACCTGAAATAATTGTACTTGATGAACCCACTTCGGAATTAGATCCTAAAGGGCGGGACGAAATTTATACGCTTATATCCGAACTGCGCCGTAAAGAAAATATAACAATAATCATCTCCGGCCATGATACGGAAGAGGTATTAAATTATACTGACCGCGTTATTGTCCTGGATGGCGGCATAATAGTTTGGGATGGTAAACCGGTCAATCTTTTTAAAGATGTTGCGCTATGCCAAAAATTTGGAATCCGCCCGCCGGAAATAGCAGAGTTAAGTTATTATCTCGCTGAAAGAGGTATAATTCCAAGCGAATCGGTTTTTCTTGATAAAAATGAAATGGCAAAGTGTATTTTCTCTGGTTTTAAATTTAATGATAAGCAGGTTGATGTAAACAGCAGTCCGCATGCAGGCAGTAATAAAAAAGTTGTTATTGAAACAAATGATTTAAGCTTTCTTTATAGAAAAGAAAAACACGCTCTGCATAATATAAATCTTAAAATACACGAAGGTGAATTTGTTGCGCTTATAGGCAAGAACGGAGCCGGAAAGACAACCTTTGCGAAGCACCTGAACGGACTGCTTCGCCCTTCAAGCGGGCACGTTTTTATAAATGGTAAGGACATAAAATCATTAAGCACTTCGTACTTAAGCAGGGAAGTTGGATATGTATTCCAAAATCCCGATCATCAGATTTTTTCAGCTACTGTTTGGGATGAAATAGAGTTTGGTTTAAGGAATATAGGCATAAGTGATACAGAAAAAGAGAAGAGAATTACTTCTGTATTGGAATTTGTCGGGTTAGCGGACAGCAAACACCGTCATCCGTTTACATTGGGAAAAGGTGAACGGCAAAAATTAGCAGTGGCAACCATTCTTGCGATGGAACCTGAGATTTTGGTTATTGATGAACCTACCACGGGGCAGGACTGGAACGGAACCCAACGGATGATGGAAATGATGGAAAAGCTTCATCAAAAGGGCCATACTGTTTTAGCAATAACACACAATATGCGCCTGGCTGCCGAATATGCAGATAGAATTATTGTCTTCTCAGAAGGGAAGGTTGCACTTGATGGAAATCCTGAGGAAGTATTCTACCGGCAGGAAATTTTGGAATCTGCTTCTATTACTCCTCCTGATAGCGTTCTGATGGCAAAAGAATTTTCTAAGTATGGTTATATGGGAAATCCTGTTTCTGTGGAAGATCTGAAAAAAGATATTATGGAAAAATTTGTAAGGTGTGAAAATGCTGATTGATTATTCACCTTCAAACAGTTTTGTCCACTTATTAGATGTAAGAACAAAATCTTTAGGCTTTGTTGTACTAACTGCAGTATCTTTTTTGTTTCCGGCTCCATTAATAAATATTGCCCTTATAATATTTCTTTGGATTGTGCTGCTTAGTATCAAAATGCCTTTGGAAAGAGTAAAGAAAATACTTAAGCCTCTTATACCCATTTTTATAATAATGCTGGTTATAACCGGTTTTACGTATCCGTCTTCAAATTTCCACAATGAACAAAATAAAAAGATTTTGTTTAGCCTTCTTTCCGGCGAACGGTTTCCGTTTACTGTAGGCGGGTTGTTATACGGAATTACTCTAACGCTAAGAATTTTTGTGATGGTTCTTGCTTCAACAATAGTTACTTTCAGTACCCCAATCGAAGATATTCTTCAGCTTCTGAAAAAGATGAAAATGCCGTATCAATTAGCGTTTGTAATTGCTACGGGTATCAGGTTCATTCCCACAATGCAAAAGAAATCGGAAATGATTCAGGAAGCGCAAAAGGCAAGGGGAGCGGAAGTTGGGGCAGGCGGTATAATCAAGAGTATCAAATCATACATACCGGTGCTTATACCGATGATTGTGGACTCACTAAGGATGTCTGATAATTTAGCTGTTGCAATGCTTAACCGCGGTTTCGGCGCCATGAAAACAAGCACTAATCTTTATGAAATTAAAATGAAAAACAGAGACTACCTGCTATGTGTAGTTGAAGTATTAATATTATTAACTGCCGTTTGGGCAAGATCAATTAAAATAGGAGTCTTATAAATGAATGATCTAAATAAAAAATTAGAAAAAGAAATAATATCTAAAAAAGCTTTAGGCGCGTTACTTGGTGTAGCTTATGGAGATGCTTTTGGTATGCCTACATCTTTATGGCCTCCTGAAATGATACATCAATACTTTCCTAACGGAGTAAGGGAATTATTACCTGCTCCTAAAGGGCATGTAATTCATGATGGGCTTGTTGCCGGACAGGTTACTGATGATACACAACAAACAATGCTTTTGGTTGATTTGTTCCTTGCCGAAAAGAAATTCCCCAGAATTGGAGTTGCAAAAGGATTACTTGCATGGGCAAAAAGTTTAAACGCTTTTGAAACTTCCATATTGGGGCCGAGTTCTAAAAAAGCGTTAATGATGATTGATGAAGGAGTTCCTGTCGAGGAGACAGGATTGCAGGGAGATACAAATGGCGCTGCAATGAAAATTTCTCCTGCAGGTATTGTTCATCCGGGTGACTATGATGCTGTAATAAAAGATGTAGAAGAAATTTGTATCCCTACACATAATACAAACATTGCAATTTCAGGTGCCTCAGCGGTTGCCTGTGCTGTTTCTGCAGGCATGGCCGGCAAGGATATGGATTCGGTTGTAAGTGCGTTTATGTATGGGGCAGAGAAGGGAATGAAACTGGGCCGGCAATGGTATGGAGCTTCGGTAATAAGAAGAGCTGAACTGGCGCTTAAAATTATTCACTCCGGCAAAAGCGAAAAAGAAATTTTACGGGACCTTTATGATATAGTTGGTGCGGGTGTAGTAATGTCTGAATCTGCTGCAACAGCTATTGCCCTTGTTGTTTATTATAACGGAAATCCTTTAAAAACAGCTGAAGCTTCGGCTAATATGGGCGGCGATTGCGATACTATTGGTGCAATTGCGGGCGGTATGGCCGGCGCTTATTCCGGGGCAGATATTTTTCCACAAAAAATAGTTGACCAGTTAAGCAGCGTTAATAAAATAAATTTTAAAGAGTATGCACAAAAATTGGCCGATGTAATAGTCGGTGATTAATTAAAAATTATGCTTCTATAAAACAGAATTAATATTCCGGTTTTAATATGAAAAAATATCTAAATATAAATAGGTTGTTTCTCTTTGCAGTCTTATTATCTGTATTGAGTACTTATAGTCTTCTTGCACAGAAAAAAGATGTCTTTATACCCAATAGTTGCAGGCAGATTATTTACGGAAAGGTAATAGATTCCAAAGGAGATCCATTAATTGCGCAGGTTCAGGTATGGTACTATCCTTTAAGGCCTGTAGTGGAGAATTATGGAGATTCAAAAATTCAGGGTAGAACAGACAATCTGATTAAAATGACTTATACAACTGACAAAGGATTCTTTTCGGTAAGAGTCCCGGCTGATACTGTTGTTTTAATGATTACAAAAGGCCCGGAATGGAGTTTAGTTAAAAAAGTATTTGTGATAAAAGGAAGAGAGTTTAATGGAATTGAATGCAATGTAACTCTTCAAAGATTATATGACCTTGGTAAGCTTGGCATTTACAGCGGAGATGCGCACCACCATTCTATTTTCAGCGATGGCTTTCAGACGCCCTCTGAAGCAGCAAATGCAATGGTGGGAGTCGGCCTTTCCTGGGGATTTCTTACAGACCATAATTCAACCGGGGGATTAAAAGAATGGCTTTCATATAAAACAAAATATTTTCTCCCGATTTCCGGATGCGAGATTACTACGGAACCTTCAGAGTTGACTAACGAAAATGGTTTCGGCCATATGAATCAAAGCTTTATAACTGAAATGAACGGGAAAGATGTTGCTAACCCCAATATTTGGGCAAGGGAAAGATTTGACGGACACAACGATGTTCAATCAATGATTGATCTTACTCATAAGCAGAATGGATTTTTCGCAGTCAATCATCCGTTTCAAAGCTGGGACTGGTCGGGCAGGTTTAAGTCATGGGGAAAAGTAAAATATTTTGATGCCATAGAAGTTTGGAATGGCGAGCCGCCCCGTTCGTTTACAATGAATACATGGGATACAAACCATATAAACATAAATACCTGGGCAGTAAATGCATGGTATTCTTATCTGAATGAAGGTAATAGAATTTCCGGTATTGCAGGCTCGGACTGCCATGATGTTTATGGCGTAAATGCTTATCCAAAAGGAGATTTTTACTGGACTACGACAACCGGGAATCCAAGAACCTATGCTTATTGTAAAGAGTTATCAGAAACAAATATTAAAAAGGCAATGAAGGATGGAAATTTATTCCTTACTTCAAACTTCGGCCCGCTTCTTTTAATCTCTGTGGACAAAAAAAATCCCGGCGAAGTGGTACGCGTTCCCGGCTCGGGAAAAGTTCATCTTAAAATAGAAGTCCTTGCAAATCAAAAATTATTACACATAAATGATGCAGTAAGAGTTATCTATAATGGAAAAATT
>JARLHB010000133.1 GCA_031292465.1 Ignavibacteriaceae bacterium | reverse complement strand
TACTAAAAGGCAAAATAGATTTAATCAATGAAGTTGACTTTGTTACCTATATTAAAAAGATGTCCGGCAGGATGGAAAGCGTAATATTTGAAAAAGAAGTAGAAATTAAACCGTACGATACGGTAGCCGTAACACTTACATCAAAGGACTTTCCGCAGCTTGTAATAAAGAACCCGTACTTATGGTGGCCGAATGGTTACGGCCAGCAATACCTGCATAACCTTGAATTAAGTTATGTACTGGATGGGAATGTATCTGCCAGGAAAAATGTTGAATTTGGCATAAGGGATCTGGCAAGCGATTTAAAAGAATTGAACGGGGAACACGGGCGGGTATTTTTTATCAACGGTAAAAGAGTATTCTGCAAAGGCGGATGGCTTCAGCCGGATATGATGCTTGATATGAACAGGAAAAGAATTTATGATGAGGCAAGACTATTAGCAAATGCAAACGTTAATTTAATATCTAATGAGGATCAGCCTGCACCGCCGGAAGATTATATGGAGGCGGCTGACAAATACGGGCTTATGCAGTGGGGAATTTTCTATCAATGTTTTACAGCCGTTCCCGGGGAAGTTACGCAGCATAACCCTTTGGACCATAATCTTGCAATAAAAAACTCGCGGGATATTTTATTGCGGTACAGGAATAACCCAAGCCTTATACTTTATGCCGCTGCTGTTGAGGTAACTCCTGATGAAGATATCTATAAGAGATTAAGAAGTTCCGTCAAAGAGTTGGACCCATCAAGGCCGTTTATTCCTGCTACAAGCATTTGGTGGGATTGGGAAAAATTAACTCCGTATATAAAAGATGACGTTCCTACAGGAACAACGGATGATAAAGATCCGGATTATACATGGTATCCATTGCCATTTTACTTTGATAAAATCCGGGAAGTAAAATTACAGATGTTCAGGAATGAGCTTGGAGTGCCGGTTGTGCCTGCGCTAAGCAGTGTTAAGAAATTTATTTTTAATTTGGGTACTGATAAAAACAACCCGCTTTTTCCGTTAGACAGCGTTTGGGCCGAACACGGCGCATGGGATGCAGGCGGTTATGCTTACAAAGCTTATCATAATGCAATAAAGGACATTTATGGATTCAAATCCACGGATATTGCGGATTATGTACGTACTGCCCAATTTGTAAATGCAGACAGTTACCGTGCAATGTATGAAGCAGCTATGCACCGTATGTGGGATATTACAAGCGGTATTATGACGTGGAAACTAAATGACTGCTGGCCTTCAGTCCTTTGGCAGATATATGACTGGTTCCTTAATCCTAACTCGGCATATTTCTATATGAAAAAAGCATGTGAACCAGTGCATATAATGATGAACGCAAATGATTATAAGATTTCAATCATCAACGCACAGCACAAACCTCTTGAAAATGTAAGGGCAAGCGTAAAGGTGTATGATTTTAATCTTAACCTTAAGTGGGATAAAGAAGGATTGTTTAATATAAACGAAGACTGCTATAAAGAAATCTTTGATGCTCCTAAGATTGACGGCATAACCCCCGTATATTTTGTAAAACTTGAACTGAAAGATAGTGAAGGCAGGCTGCTTTCGTCAAACTTTTATTGGGAATCATCCAAAACACCGACAGACCTGTCTGACTTGAAAAAAATAAAGGAAGTGAAGCTTGACCTGACATACAATGCAGAAAAAGTTGTTAATGAATATCATGTAAAAGTAAAAGTGAAAAACAACACGGATAAAATTTCATTATTAAACCGACTTGCAGTAATTAAAAAAGAAACCGGGGAAGAAGTTCTGCCTACATTCTGGGATGATAATTACATCACTTTAATGCCGGGTGAAGAAAGAGAACTTGAAGCTAAATTTTCCGAGCTGGATGTAAATGGCAGCGCCTTTACAGTAATAATTGATAACAATATGTAAATAACTCCAAATAAATAAGAAGCGGCGGTAAATTTATTTTAACGCCGCTTTTTATTAACACCTGTCTGAACTATGATTCTTATGATTAAATTGATTTTTATGATTGGTTGTCGCTGACTATAGATGAATGAATAATTAAAAGCTTCAACTTATTTTAGGATAATACACATTTCCCCTCCTGGTAGGAGGGGTGGCTTCAGCCTGGGAAGTCGGAGTAATGCCGGATGAAAGATAAAATTATTACCATACCACAACCCTAATTTATTTATCCTTCCTGCATGTTACTTCCTATACTCAAATACCGCATAAATAAAACTGCTCTTGATAACGAGATAATAAAAGCCTAATTTTTGACAACGTTTCCAAAGATGCTATGCTTAACGCTTTGATATCGGGGATAATATGTTTAAAGGGCTGACTATGATAAATCTAGAATATACTGTTTAATTATAATTGTAGTTATTTGAAAACTAAAATTAAAACATAAGATATACTTATGGCAATTAAATACGAATCAGTAGTTCCGTGGGGAAGATCATACCATGAATATATTTCCATGTTTAATCTGGAGGAATCAGACTTAGATAAGTCCATATTAGGCTGCGGGGACGGCCCGGCAGGCTTTAATGCCATAATGAATAAAAATGGTAAAAAGGTTATATCGGTTGATACAATTTACCAGTTTACCTCAAGTGAAATTGCAAAACGCATAGATAAAACATTTGATATTGTTATAAATCAGACAAGGAATAACCTGGATAAATTTGTCTGGTCTGATTTTAAAGATGTGGATGAACTGGGTCAGGCAAGGCTTTCCGCAATGAAAGAATTTCTGAAGGATTATGAGAAAGGCAAAATCGAAGACCGGTATGTTTTTGCAGAGTTGCCCGGCCTGCCGTTCAATGATAAAAATTTCGACTTAGCATTATCTTCACACTTCCTGTTTTTACACACGGATAATTTATCATTGGATTTTCACGTGCAGGCAATAGGGGAAATGCTGCGTGTTGCCAAAGAGGTAAGAATATTTCCGCTGTTAGATGTTAACTTAAATGAATCGCCCTATGTTGAAATTATTACGGATATATACCGTAATAAAGGATATACAGTTGAGAAAATAAAAGTGGAATATGAATTTCAAAAAGGCGGAAATAAAATGCTGGTGATAAAATAATATTGTATAAAAATATTTCCGTACTTGATATTATATGAACACACCCCTTTCATTCCCCTCTCGAGAAGGGATTAAGGGGTGTGTCTTTTATTCATATGAATTAGCAATCCGGTATATTGTTATAAACAAACTTTTGTCTAGATTGTAATAAACAATAAAAAGGCTTGAATAAAATGAATATTAAAACTATTAAATCTTCAATGTGCGGGTATCTAATAATATTTATTTTATCAATAGGACTGACTTCGTTTTCAATCGCTCAGAAAAGTTCTCCAAGGGATTACCCGGTTACATTATATGTAAGCAGCCAGAATGCAGGCTACGTTGACCCTGTTAATATTGCTGTTACAATAGACCATAATAAAATTGTTAACCAGGATTTCCGTTACGGAAAAGGGCAAAACGTTTCAATATTTAAATTTGTCCTGAAGGAAGGGCAGCACCAGATAGTTGCCGAGAGCAGCAACGGAAGCGCAATTTCCGATGTGGTTTTTTATGTGGACAGGCCGTTATGGCTTAATATTACTTATTGGGGCAAAAGCCATTTCCAGCTTTATATAAGCTACCATAAGCTGGCATTCTTATAAAAGAACCGTCTATAATAACATTGAATTATTTTAAACCTCCAAGGTTTTCAGAAACCTTGGAGGTTTTTTAAAAAGTATAATTTGTTGTTAATCACGCCGTCATTACTATATCTATTTCACTATATGGTTTTTAAATTAAGAATTTTAATTTAGCGTATAAATCAATTCACTATTTAAAACAAATCTGTAAAGGATATATATTATGAGTACAAGCCTTGGAAAATTGTTCCTTCATGAATTAGAAGCTGAAGTAAAAGCTACGCGCAGATGCCTTGAGAGGATACCCGGAGATTTATTCGATTATAAGCCGCATGAAAGATCAATGCCGATGGGCTACCTGGTGCTTATTGTTGCAGAACTGCCCGGCTGGATTGCCGCTACTATAGAAACAAATGAAATTGACTTTGCAACGTACAAGCCCTTCCAGGCTAAAACTACAGAGGATTTGGTAAATCATTTTGATAACTGCATGCAGAAAGCGCGCACAGCTCTTGAAAAAGTTACCGACGAAGAGTTGGCGGAATTATTTTATTTTAAAAACAGCGGGGTTACACTGACAAGTGAAAGAAAAGACGACAGCATTATGTCTTTGATAAACCATTTAGTCCACCACCGGGGACAGCTTACTGTTTATATGCGGCTTAACGATATTATGGTGCCGTCTATTTACGGCCCTTCTGCGGATGAGAAAACATTTTAAATAAAAAACCTCCGGGGCTTTCCTAAACCCCGGAGGTTTGGGTTAATTATCACCTCAAAAATAAAATTATTTTGCTCTGTTGCAGGTCTTTGATTAACCAGATTCCTACTGCAAATATTTCTATAACTAAAGATTTTTTTCGTCATTGAGGAAATTTATTAAGTCTTGTTTACTGGGTTCAATATCTGCACGGCTTAATTGACGCTCTTTAATCTCAATATTATATAATTCATCAACAAGATGTTCAAATTCTTCAAAAATAGTTTTATCGTTATTTTGAATACG